>CAIYMN010000086.1 GCA_903927295.1 uncultured beta proteobacterium
AAGAATTGGGAGGCTTTCATGGCAGGACTTTGAAAAAACTAGGGGCTAGGCCTCTTGATACGCGGCGCTTGCTGTGCATAATGGACGCAGTTTAAGAATTGGGGTTTGATTATGCTTGACCGGGACGGCTTTCGGCCCAACGTCGGCATCATCCTGCTCAACCAGAAGAATCAGGTTTTCTGGGGCAAGCGAATACGCACCCACTCGTGGCAGTTTCCGCAGGGTGGCATTGATCGGGGTGAAACCCCTGAACAGGCCATGGTCCGCGAACTGCACGAAGAGGTGGGGCTCCATCGTGAGCATATTCGCATATTGGCCCGGACCCGCGACTGGTTGCGCTACGAGGTGCCAGACAGATACATTCGCCGCGACGCGCGCGGCCATTACAAAGGCCAGAAGCAAATCTGGTTCTTGCTGCAGTTGCTGGGTAACGACTGGGATCTGAACCTGCGCGCCACAGACCATCCGGAATTCGACGCCTGGCGCTGGAACGACTACTGGGTTCCGCTGGACGTCGTCGTTGAATTCAAGCGCGGTGTCTACGAAATGGCCCTGACCGAATTGGCACGCCACTTGCCGCGCAATGAGTATCGGAATCGCTTTCTGCGTCAGGGTATGCGACCGCATGAGTCGGAGCCGGCCGCAGAACAAACCAGTCTGTCAGGCACCGATGGTGATTTGCCACCGGACAGCACCTTCGAAAACGGAGTCCGATTCAGCGACGCGACGCATGACCCCGCCAGTGGACGGGCAAGCTGAAAGTACCTCTGCTTTGCTATTGGCGAGTCAGCACCAGGTTGTCCCGGTGCACCATTTCAGGCTCGGCAACATATCCCAGGAGTTTTTCAAACTCAGTTGAAGGTTTGCGGCAAATCAGGCGCGCCTCTGTGCTCGCGTAATTGGCAAGTCCGCGCGCCATCTCGACACCTGCGCTGTCACGAATGGCAATGACGTCGCCACGAGAAAAATCACCCTCCACAGCGGTCATGCCGATCGGCAGCAGGCTCTTGCCCTCTTCACGTAACTTGACTACGGCCCCTGGATCAACCGTGACAGAGCCACGCAGTTGCAAGTGATCGGCGATCCACTGCTTGCGTGCCTGATTCTTTTGCGTCTGAGCCACCAGCAAAGTGCCTATCGCCTCGCCCTGACTGAGTCGTAGCAACACGTCAGGCTCACGGCCCCACGCGATCACAGTGGAAGCGCCCGATCCGGCAGCGCGCTTGGCTGCCAGGATCTTGGTGATCATGCCTCCGCGCCCAAGGCTGGAGCCAGCCCCCCCGGCCATGACTTCCAGCTCCGCGGCGCCAGCATTGGCCCGCTGAACAAATCGGGCAGAAGAGTCTTTGCGGGGATCAGCACTGTAAAGCCCTTGCTGGTCGGTCAGAATTACCAGGGCATCGGCCTCAACGAGGTTGGCGACCAACGCACCCAGCGTGTCGTTATCACCAAACTTGATTTCGTCATTGACGACCGTGTCATTTTCATTAATGACGGGCACGACACCCAGCTTTAGCAAGGTCAGAAGGGTTGAACGGGCATTGAGGTAGCGTTCCCGATCAGCCAAGTCGGCATGGGTCAGCAGGACTTGTGCGCTGCGCAAACCATTTTCACGCAGTTTGGTCTCGTACATCTGGGCCAGCCCCATTTGCCCGACCGCTGCTGCGGCCTGGAGTTCATTGATTTCGCGCGGTCGGTCAACCCAACCAAGGCGCTTCATGCCTTCGGCTATTGCGCCACTGGAAACCATGATCACTTCCCGCTTGTCCCGCACCAGCAAAGACATCTGGCGACACCATTCACCAATCGCCGTCTCGTCCAGTCCGCGTCCGTCATTGGTAACCAGGCTGGAACCAACCTTGATGACGATGCGCCTGGCGCTGCGCAATATGGGAGAAGAGCTTTCTATCGAATCCATCGTTCAATCTGCGTCAGGTGCAAAACGTGGATCAACAGCTTCTGGCGCCTGTTCCGCTTTTTGCTGAGCCTTTACCTGTTGGTAGACGACCTTGACCATGGCTTCGCAGCCCTCGCGTGTCAAGGCCGAAATTTCAAACACCGGCCCCTTGAACTTGAGGCCTTTGACCAGTTCCTTGACACGTGCGGCACGCTCCTCAACTGGCACCATGTCAAGCTTGTTCAAAACCAGCCAGCGTGGCTTGGCGTGTAGCGCAGGGTCGTATTTCTTGAGCTCATTCACAATCGCCTTGGCTTGCGCAGCAATGTCGACGCCATCGTCAAACGGAGCCATATCAATCACGTGAAGCAGCAGTCGGGTCCGTTGCAAATGGCGCAAAAAAAGATGCCCCAAACCGGCGCCTTCTGCTGCTCCTTCAATCAGGCCAGGTAAATCGGCCACCACAAAGCTCTGCTCCGGGCCGACCCGCACCACACCCAGATTGGGATGCAGGGTAGTAAAAGGATAGTCAGCAATGCGGGGACGCGCGTTCGAAATCGCCGTGATCAGTGTCGATTTGCCAGCGTTGGGCATACCCAGCAGCCCAACGTCGGCCAGCACCTTGAGTTCAAGTTTGAGGTTGCGCTTCTCACCTGGCCAGCCCGGCGTCTTCTGGCGCGGCGCGCGGTTGATCGCGCTCTTGAAACGCATATTGCCAAAGCCACCATCGCCGCCTTTGGCAATGGTGATGACCTCGCCCGGCGTCAGCAATTCAAACAGCACTTCGCCGGTTTCCGCATCAGTTATGACCGTACCCACCGGCATCTTCAGGGTGATGTCATCCCCCGCTGCCCCAAACATGTCAGAACCCATGCCGTGCTCGCCCCGCTTGGCGTCGTACCTTCTGGAAAAGCGAAAATCAACCAGCGTATTGAGATTTGGATCTGCTACAGCAAAGACATGGCCACCACGACCACCGTCGCCGCCATTGGGCCCGCCGAACTCTTTGTATTTTTCATGCCGAAACGAGACGCAGCCAGCGCCGCCATCTCCAGCAGAGATGTCAATATAGGCTTCGTCAACGAACTTCATGATTTCATTCTATTGGTCAGTTGAGGACAGAGGCGGCTCGCTGCGCGTAGCTACGCTCTGTCCCACAAGTCCTCACAAACAAAAAACCCCGCGCAGGGCGCAGGGTTTCAGGCGGGAGTTCCCGGCAAATCAAGCAGAGATGACGCTCACCGTCTGCTTGTTCAATGCGCCTTTGGTGGCAAACAAGACGTTCCCGTCAACCAGTGCAAACAAGGTGTGATCCTTGCCAATACCGACGTTGGTACCGGGATGAAACTGGGTACCACGTTGACGCACAATGATGGCGCCTGCGCTGATCAGTTCGCCACCGAACTTCTTCACACCCAGCATTTTGGGCTGCGAATCGCGCCCGTTTCGCGTAGAGCCGCCGCCTTTTTTCTGTGCCATGACTTTTTCCTCTTATGCGGAAATCGCACCAACCAGCAGTTCAGTGAACTGTTGGCGATGTCCTTGACGTTTTTGGTAATGCTTGCGACGGCGCATTTTGAAAATGCTGACCTTGTCGTGCTTCCCGTGAGCCACTACGGTGACACTCACTGTTGCGCCGGACACCAAGGGAGTTCCGACCTTGATTTCGGCGCCGTTTCCGACTGCCAAAACCTGGTCAAACACAATCTCTTGGCCTACGTCCGCAGCAATCTGTTCTACTTTAATTTTTTCGCCGGCTGCAACCCGATATTGCTTGCCGCCGGTTTTTATGACCGCGTACATGTTGACCTCTTCAATTTAGCTC
>CAIYMN010000087.1 GCA_903927295.1 uncultured beta proteobacterium
CGCTCCTCGCAATGACGAACGCATGGACTGCCACGTCGCTGCGCTCCTCGCAATGACGAACGCATGGACTGCCACGTCGCTACGCTCCTCGCAGTGACGAGAGTGTCGTCATCGCGTCCCCCTCGTCATCGCGAGGCCGCCCTCTTTCGTCATCGCGAGCGAAGCGCGGCGATCCACGCATGGATTGCCACGTCGCTGCGCTCCTCGCAATGACAGCCGGCATCAGACCTGCATGTTCATGATGTCGTGGTAGGCCGAGACCAGCCGGTTGCGAACCTGCACCATCTGCTGAAATGACAGGTTGGCCTTCTGCATCGAGATCATGACGTCGGTCAGGTTGGTGTTGGGAACGCCAAGCTCGAAGTCGCGCGCAAGGCCGGTTGCTTCAACCTGACGGGCATTGACGCCGTCGATTGAATTCTTCAGCAGCTTGGCGAAGTCATTGCCCGCTGCCGGCGCGCCAGCCACACTGGCCGCGCTGGCTGACTGGCTCGCGGCAGCCGCACCGGCACGCAGTTGGCCCAGCAACTTGTCTATGGCGTTGATGTCCATCGTCTTCTCCTTGCCTCAATTCGTCAATTCCAGGCGGTAGCGCTGCAGCTTGTAGCGCAAGGTGCGCTCGCTGATGCCCAGCCGCTCGATGGCCAGCTTGCGCGAGCCGTTGACTGCGCGCAGCGTGTCCATGATGTGCTTGCGCTCGACCGATTTCATGTCCAGGCTGGCGCCCGGCGCAACGGTTTTGATCGCCTCCGGTGCGCGCAGGTGGTAGCGCTCGACCAGTTGCAGCAGCCGCTTGGGTTCAAAGGGTTTGGCCACATAGTCGGCCGCCCCTGCATGCATGGCTGCCACGGCGTTCTCGATGTCGGCGAACGCCGTCATCAGGATGACCGGCACCCGCGCATGACTGCGCCTGATTTCGCGCAGCAGGGTAAAGCCGTCCATCGGCTGCATCTGCAGGTCGCTCAAAACCAGGCCAACCCGCTCATGCGCCATGATCGCCAGCGCCTCGCAGCCATCAGTGGCGGCAATCAGCGCGTAGCCGGCCAGTTCCAGCGTGATGCACAAGGCATCACGCAGGTCACGGTCGTCTTCAACAATCAGCAGTGGCAGCGATGTCATGCCCGACTCCTTGCTTTGGTTTGGGTTGTTTGGGTTGGCACGTTGCGATGGCGTTCGCCTGCGTGAGCGGAATACTCAAAACGAATTCGCTGCCAACGCCCGGTGTCGATTGCGCCTGGACGGTGCCGCCGTGGGCCTCGGCCACCGCGCGCACCAGCGCCAGCCCAAGGCCGGTGCCCTGGCTGCGCGTGGTAAAGAACGGCTCGAACAGGCGCGCTTGCGCTTCGTGCGCGATGCCGGTCCCGGTGTCTGAAACCTGAAATGCCAGGTGGGCGCCCTGGACACTGGCCGCGAGACAGATGCGTGCACCGGCGGAACTGGCTTGCATGGCGTTGTCTAGCAGACCGAGCAGCGCGCCGCAAAGTCCTTGCCGGTCCGCAGCGAAGGAGCAGCCGGCGCTGTGGTCGCGCAAGTCAAGTGTCATGCCGTGCGCCAGCACTTGCGCTTCGATGGTGTGAAACACTTTTTGCAAAATTTCGGAGGCCGCAACCGTCTCATAGGCGGGGCTGGCGCCGCGCACGAACTGCAGCATGTCTGCAATGAGGCGCTCCAGATCGTGCAGCCGCTCAACCGTCTTTTCTGCGAAACGGCTGCGCTCGGCCGCGGGCAGGCCGGGCTGCCCCAACTGCGCCGCATAGAGCAAGGCGGTGGACAGCGGCGTACGCAAACGATGCGCCAGATGCGCGGCCATTTCTCCCATGGCGGCGAGCCGTTCCTGCCGCGCCATGGACTCGCGCAGGGCTTCCTTCTCAGCGAATTGACGCCGCAGTTCGCCGTTGGCCAGAGCCAGTTCGTCGGTGAGCACGAGCGCCTGCTGGCGCAGCTCGTCGTAGGCCGTGCACAGGTCTGATGATGCAGCGTTGAACAGGTGAAACGCCTGTTCCATTTGCTGCGAATTGAGTAAGCCGGGCTGGTTCATATTGTGAGTCTGGGGTACGGGTCAAAGGCTAACACCGCGCGTTTGCCCAAACCGGGGGAATACGGGCCATAAATACCCTCTGCTTGCCGATTTGAAGCAGCCCGCTGTGACCACAATCGCTTCAGCAGCTCAATTCAATTGAAAGACTATGGCAACAGCAGGCGCACGTTCCCCCACAGCCCAAATGCTCGGTTTGATTCCGTCGAAGCAAAAATTGGGGCTGATGGTGGCGCTCGCCGCCATCACGGCTCTGGTGGTTGCCGGATGGCTTTGGGGCCAGAGCCCCGACTACCGGGTGCTGTACGCCAATCTTTCCGACCGGGATGGCGGCGCCGTCATCGCCTCGCTTCAGCAGATGAATGTGCCTTTCAAATTTACCGAGGGCGGAGGCGCCTTGCTGGTGCCGGCCAATCAGGTGCATGAGATGCGTCTGCGCCTGGCGGGTCAGGGCCTGCCCAAGGGCGGTCTGGTCGGTTTTGAGTTAATGGAAACGCAGAAGTTTGGCACCTCGCAGTTTCAGGAGCAGGTCAACTACCAGCGCGCGCTCGAGGGCGAACTGGCGCGCTCGATCCAGTCGCTTGCGGCCGTTACCGGAGCCCGTGTGCATCTGGCTTTTTCCAAACCTTCGGTGTTCGTCCGCGAGCAGCTAAAGCCCAGCGCCTCGGTGCTGCTCAGCCTGCACCCGGGGCGCAACCTGGACCCCGGACAGGTCAGCGCCATCGTGCACCTGGTCTCGAGCAGCATTCCGGATCTACCGGTCGCGAATATTACGGTGATAGACCAAAACGGAAGTCTGCTCACTGCATCGGACACCAGTGTTGTGGGGCTGGACCCGAGCCAGCTGCGCTACCGGCGCGATGTGGAACAAGGCTTTACCAAGAGGATCGAGGCGATTCTGGCGCCCATTGCCGGCAGCAACAATGTTGTGGCCCAGGTCACAGCCGACATCGATTTCACCCTGACCGAGAACCTGGCTGAAATCTTCACGCCCAATCCGGCCGCGTCGGCTGCGGTGCGCAGCCAACAGTCAACCGAGGCGAGCACCGCTGGCGCGGGCGGTGCAGGCGCCTCGGGCGTGCCTGGCGCGCTCAGCAATCAGCCGGGCGCCGCCGCCAATGCGCCCATCGTGGCAGCTTCTGGCGCGGCGGCGCACGCAGGCAGCGCCGGAGCAGCGCCCGCCAACACGCGGCGTGACTCGACCGTCAATTACGAGGTGGACAAGACCATCCGGCATACGCGCCAGTCGGTTGGCGGCATCAAGCGCCTGTCGGTTGCCGTGCTGGTAAATCATCGCAAATTGGTCGATCAAGAGGGCAAGACCACGACCAAGCCGCTGAGCCCGGAGGAGATCGAGCAGATCAACGCCCTGGTCAAGGAGGTGATGGGTTTCAGCAAGGAGCGTGGCGATACGCTCAATGTGACGAACAGCGCCTTTTCAGTGACCGAAGCTGAACCAGCTGCGGAAGTGCCCCTCTGGAAGCAGCCCGAGACGCTCACCATGGCCAAGGACATAGGCCGCTACGTCCTGATTGGGGCGCTCTTGCTGTACCTGGTTTTTGGCATATTGCGTCCGCTGCTGTCCAACCTGAACGTACCCGATCCGAACGAGAACAGACAAGCTGCGGTCGAAACCGAAGCAGCGCCCGCAGCACGGCACCCGGAGGCCGAAAGCAACAATCTCGATGCCGTGAAACAACTTGCCCGCAGCGAGCCGCAGTTGGTCGCCAGTGTGGTGAAGGAATGGGTGAACAAGGATGGATAGTGACGGTCTGGAACGCAGCGCCATCTTGCTGCTGTCACTTGGAGAGGAAGGCGCCAGCGAAGTATTCAAGCATCTGGGTCCGCGCGAGGTGCAGAAGCTCGGCTCAGCCATGTCGAATCTGAAAACGGTCACCCGTGAAAGGGTCGCCGACGTGTTGAGCGCCTTTCGCCTGAGAGCCGAGGAAAAATCACCCTTGGGATTGAACTCGAATGAGTACTTGCGCACTGTGCTCACCAACGCGCTGGGTGACGACAAGGCCGGAAATCTGATTGACCGCATCATGGTGGGCGGTGACACCAGCGGCATCGAAGGCCTGAAGTGGATGGATTCTGCGGCCGTCGCGGAGCTGATTCTCAACGAGCACCCGCAGATCATCGCCACCATCATTGTCCATCTGGACCGCGACCAGGCAAGTGAGGTCCTGAAGCACTTCAGCGAGCGTTTGCGCAATGAGGTCGTGCTGCGCATTGCCACACTGGACGGAATTCAGCCCTCAGCCTTGCGCGAACTCAATGACGTGCTGACCAAGCTGCTGTCGGGCAACAACAATCTGAAGAAGAGTCAGATGGGTGGCGTTCGCACGACCGCCGAGATACTCAACTTCATGTCCACCGCCATTGAAGGCTCGGTCATGCAGAGCGTCAAGGAGTATGACGCCGAGCTGGCGCAGAAGATTCTGGACGAAATGTTCGTATTCCAGAATATTGTCGATATCGATGATCGCGGCATCCAGCTGCTCATGCGCGAGGTTCAGTCGGAGTCGCTGATCGTCGCGCTCAAGGGCGCCTCGGAGGAGTTGCGCGAGAAGATTCTCAGCAATATGTCGCAGCGCGCGGCCGAGATTCTGCGCGACGACCTCGAGGCCAAAGGGCCAGTGCGCCTGTCCGAAGTCGAAGCCCAGCAGAAGGAAATCCTCAAGATCGTGCGCCGCCTCTCGGATGAGGGTCAGATCGCACTCGGTGGCAAGGGCGACGATACCTATGTCTGATGTCGTCACATCGAAAGAGGGTCGCACTGCGTACCAGCGCTGGGAGCTCGATTCGTTTGATACTCCCGCCTCAGGCGGCGCCAGAAGTGCGGTGGTGCTGCCTACGGCCGCTCAGTTGGACCAGATACGCCGACAGGCGCAGGAGGAAGGCTACGCGAAAGGTTACCGCGAGGGCCGCGACAAGGTTGCTGCCGAGGCGCAGCGCCTGCAACAAATCATGCTGGTGCTGTCCCAGGACCTGCAGCGTTTCGATCAGGCTGTGGCCGCCGACCTGCTCGGCCTGGCGCTGACGATCAGCAAACAGGTTTTGCGCCAGGCCATCAGGCTTAAGCCAGAGGTGATTCTGGCGGCAGTCAACGATGTTCTGAGCCGACTGCCGTCGTCACATCAGCGCGCGCGTCTGGTGCTGCATCCCGAGGACGCAGCGCTGGTGCGCGCCAATCTTGGAGAGCAGCTCAAACAGTCAAACTGGGAAATCATCGAAAACGCCGAGTTGACCCGCAGTGGTTGCCGTGTGGAAGCGCCTGAATGCGAAATCGACGCGACGCTGGAAAGCCGTTGGCAGCGCGTGGTCGAAGGGATGGGGGGCGAAGATGTCTGGATCGAGTGAGCTCGCCCTGCGCAACGACAGCTGGTGCAGGTTCCTGCGCGACTGCAATGAACTGGCGGCCAAGGCCAACCCAGTACTGGTGAGCGGGCGTCTGACGCGCGTCGCCGGACTGGTGATGGAGGCCACCGGTCTGAAGTTGTCGGTGGGCAGCAGCTGCACGGTGGAACTGCCCAACAGCAGCTCGGTCAACGCCGAAGTGGTGGGCTTTTCTGGCGACCGGCTGTTCCTGATGCCGGCGAGCGAAGTCTATGGCATGGTGCCGGGGGCGCGGGTCTTTCCGATCGATGTCCTGCATTCGCTGCCACGTATCGGGAGCGCAGTGCGGCCTCTGCGACGCGGGCAGGATCGATCAAGACACAACCCGGTCGGCCTGGAGTTGCTCGGGCGTGTGCTCGACGGCGTCGGGCGTCCACTGGACCGGCTCGGTCCGGTGGTCTGCGCGCGAAGCGCGCCCTTGCAACGCCGCGCCATCAATCCGCTCGAGCGCAGGCCCATCAGGGAAGCACTGGATGTCGGTGTGCGCGCCATCAATGCGCTGTTGACCGTGGGACGGGGCCAACGCATGGGCCTGTTTGCCGGCAGCGGTGTGGGCAAGAGCGTGCTGCTTGGCATGATGGCACGCTATACGAGCGCCGATATCATTGTGGTCGGCCTGATTGGTGAGCGCGGCCGTGAAGTCAAGGAGTTCATCGAGGACATACTCGGTCCCGAGGGGCTGGCACGTTCCGTGGTGGTCGCGGCGCCCGCGGACACCAATCCTTTGATGCGTTTGCAGGGAGCTGCCTACGCCACCGCGATCGCCGAACACTTTCGTGACCAGGGCAAGCACGTGCTGCTGATCATGGACTCGCTCACCCGCTACGCCATGGCGCAACGCGAGATTGCCCTGGCCATCGGCGAACCACCGGTCTCCAAAGGCTATCCCCCTTCGGTGTTCGCAAAGTTGTCGCAACTGGTGGAGCGCGCCGGCAACGGCAGTGACGGTGGCGGCTCGATCACGGCTTTTTATACCGTCCTGGCCGAGGGCGACGATCTGCAAGACCCGGTAGTGGACAGTGCCCGTGCCATTCTCGACGGACATATCGTGCTGACGCGAACCCTGGCCGATCAGGGGCACTACCCGGCCATTGACATTGAAGCTTCTATCAGCCGGGTGCTGCCCAACATAGTGAGCGCACAACAGCTCGAACTGGTGCGGCACTTCAAGTCGATCTATGCGCGCTACCAGCGCAGCCGCGATCTGATCAGCGTGGGCGCCTACAGCAGCGGACATGATCCCGAGCTGGATCTGGCGATCCAGATGCAACCGCAACTGGCGAGATTTCTGCAACAAGGCATGCAGGAAAGTCAGCCTTATGGCCCGAGCGTCAACCAGCTCGCTGGCCTGTTCCCTGGGAAAATATGATCACTAAGGGAGACAGAAATTGCTGATATACCGTTCACTCGTCATCGCGCCCCTCGTCGTCATTGCCCACCTTTTCGTCATTGCGAGCGAAGCGTGGCAATCCATGACTTCCG
>CAIYMN010000088.1 GCA_903927295.1 uncultured beta proteobacterium
TAGTGGAGAGCCGACTTCAATCGATCACGCAAATTATGTCTACCAATCAATCACACACCAGCTACAAAGCCAATGTCTACAAGGCTTCCCGTCAAAAGTCACAAAATGCTATCCATAACTGGACGCTATGCATAAGGGCACGTCTCTGGCATTCACCGGTATCGCCCGTCCGGCCATTCAGTTAGAAGTCGAGCAATACAGGAAGCGGGTTTGCCTGTCTTTCGGGCAAGCCTCGACGCCTCATCTCGTGCCCGGTGTAAGTCAACGCGTTGCCATGGCAGTGGGCCCCGTTTACGCAAGCCGCACGCGAGCCAAAGAGTCTTTCTGGCTAATTTTCCAGTTGCTGCAGCAAGTACAACCGTTGATAGACCCCTTGAGGAATGGCCATCAATGCGTCATGACTGCCCTGCTCGTGAATGCGCCCATGGTTCAGCACCACGATGCAGTCCGCAGCGCGGATCGTCGACAGACGGTGGGCAACTGCAATCACAGTCACCTGGCCGCGCAGTTCCGACAAAGCCAGTTGCACGATCTGTTCGGTCTCGGAGTCGATGTGTGCGGTGGCCTCGTCCAGAAACAAAATACGCGGCTTTCCCGCCAGCGCCCGGGCGATGGCAATCAGCTGCTTTTGCCCCACCGACAATCGCGCCCCGCCTTCACCGAGCAGGGTGTCGTATCCCTGCTCGAGTTGCATGATGAAGTCGTGGCAATGCGCAGCCCGCGCTGCCGTCTGCAGTTCGTCCCCGGTCATGCTGCGCCCCATGGCAATGTTCTCGCGCACGCTGGCTGCCAGCAAGAACGGGTCTTGCGGCACCAGGCCCACGTCGGCGCGGAAGTGCGCGTCACTGAAATGGGCCAGCGGCACGCCGTCCACGGTGATGGCCCCCGACTGCACGTGATAAAACCGCAACAACAGACTGAGCAAGGTGGATTTGCCACTGCCGGTGTGCCCTACGAGAGCGTAAAACCCGCCCGCCGCAATCTCCAGATTCAGGTCGTGCAGAACGACGGTTTGCGGGTTGTAGCCAAACCGGATGTGCTCGATGCGCACAGCGCCCTGGGAGATCCGCTCGGGGCCAGCCACCGCCGGCGGACGATCTTCCTGCAGCAGCATGTCCACCCGCGCCGCCGCCACGATGGCCTGCTGCAACTGCCCGAATTGCAGGGTAATCTGGATCAGCGGGTCCACGACCCGGCCGAGGTAGCTGACAAAGGCATAGAGCACGCCGATCTGCAGTGCGTTGATTCCGCCCTGACCAAAACGGTAGATCACGGCGCTGAGCAGCAGCACATTGATGAAATCAAGCATGGGGCGCAACAACCAGGCGTTGACGCGCATCTCGGCCATGCGGGCACCGAGGTGTTGCTGGTTGGTGTTGTCAAATTTCTGGCGAAAGCGAGCCTGCGCGTTGCTGGCCTGCAAAACCGGCATGCCGGCAATCGACTCCGACAACTGGGCGTTGATGTCACTGCGCTTCTGCCGTGCCCGCGACACCGCGGGAGCGCTCCAGCGCTGGTAAAACCAGACGATGACCACGACCGTGGGCACCAGCATGAGCACAATCAGCATCAGGCGCCAGTCCAGCCACGCCATGGCGGCAAAAGCCCCCAGCACCACGATGCTGCTATCAAGCATCACAAAAAGAACCTGCACATAGAGGTTCTTCACCTGCTCGGTGTCGTTGGTCACACGGCTCACCAGTTGACCGGTGATGGCCTTGTCAAAAAAAGCCATGGGCAGGCGCAGCACATGGCCGTAGACTTCTTCGCGCAAACGCCGCACAGAGCGCATGGCCACACCGGCCAGCCGTGTCAACTGGGTGTAGCGGATAACACTGGCCACTGCACCGGCAAACAGGATGCCGCCCAGCAGCAAGCCCACTTCCAGCATGTCAAACCGGCGCGGCACCAGTGTGTGATCAATGAAATACTTGCCCATCAAAGGGCCTGCTGCTTCGAGCAGAGCCGCGACAATCAGCCAGACGCAACCCTTCCAGACATGATGCCGCTCGGAGCGGGCCGCACGTCGCAGCAAGGCTATGGCCCGGCCCGTGTTGCGCGGTGGCGGTGTGGTTTCAGTCTGCATCCAGACTCGCCTGCAGTTGTTGGTAACGCCATTGGGCTGCGTACCAGCCGCCAAGCGCAAGCAGGCTGGCATGCTTGCCCTGCTCGACGATGCGTCCGTCCTTGAGCACCAGAATGTGCTCGGCATCCCTCACCGCGCTCAGTCGGTGGCTGACAATGATGGTGGTCTTGTCCCGGCTCGCTTTGCGTAACTCCTGCAGATGTTGCAGTATGGTGGTTTCGGTTTGGGTGTCGACAGCTGACAATGCATCGTCCAGCAACAGCAGAGATGCATCGGCCAGCAGCGCGCGGGCAATCGCCACGCGTTGGCGCTGCCCGCCTGACAGCGAAACTCCTTTCTCTCCGACCGGTGTGTCATAGCCCTGTGGCATGCGAGCGATGTCTTCGTCGATGCAGGCCAGCCGCGCCGCGTTTTCGATCTCGGCCAGTGTGGCACGTGCCTTGGCCAGCCCGATGTTTTCGGCAACCGATGCCGAGAACAGAAAGGGCTCCTGCGGCACCCAGCTTAGTGCCCGGTGCAAGGTGTCCAGCGTGTAGTCAGCCAGGGCATGCGCTCCCCAACGGATATGGCCCTCGCTGGCAGCGTACTGACGCAGAATCAGACGCACCAGAGTGGATTTTCCAGAACCAGTGGCCCCCACCACGCCCAGCGTGTGACCGGCCATCAGACGCACATCGATACCCGACAGCGCCAGTGCCTGATGACCCGGGTACGAAAATGTGACCCCTTTGAGCAGCAAGGCGCCCACCGGGGCCTCGCTCTGTGTTCCATGGTCGTCGATAGACAAAGGCGTATCCAGCGTGGGCTGCAGGCGCCCCCAGGCGGCCCGTCGCCGTTCCATCAGCGACAGCACCCAGCCAGCGGCAAACATGGGCCAGATCAATTGGCCCAGGTACATGCTGAACGCCGTCAACGCACCGATGGTCAACGCGCCCTGCCAGACCAGCGTACCGCCCAGCCCCAGCGTGAGTACCGTGGCACTGACCAGCGTGATACCCACCGCCGGCTCGAATGCTGCCTCCCAGCGCTGCGCGCGCAGGCTGGCACTGGCCGCGCTTTCTGCCAGCTCCGATAAACGTGCAGCGCTGCGTGACTCCAGTCCCAAGGCACGCAAGGTGCGCACACCGGTGAGCGTCTCCTGCACATGATCGTTGAGCCTGCCAAAGTGTTCCAGCGAGTCCTTCGAAGCCTGGTGAATGTGGGATGAGATGCGCCAGAAGGCGAACGCCATGAAGGGAAACGGCAACAAGGCCGCCAAGGCCAGACGCCAGTCAATACCGAGCGTCATCATGGCCACCACCATGATCAGGGTCAGCGTACCGTCAAACCCCGCCAGCATGGCTTCGCCCGATGCCATTTCGACCGCGTCGATGTCGTTGGTGGCCAGCGCCATCAGGTCGCCGGTACCGCGCTGGTGAAAGAAGTGCGGCCCTTGCAGACACAGCCGGGCATACAGGCGCGTACGCAACTGTGCGCCAAGACGGTAGCTCGCTGCAAACAATTGCAGCCGCCAGGCCACGCGAAGAAAGTAGATCAGCACGCCGGCCAGCACCAGCCAGCCCAACTGCCCGATCAGCGCAGCACTGTCGAGTCGCCCGGCGGCCAGGCCGTCCACGATACGGCCCACATGGCGTGGAATGAAGACGGTGAGGGCACTGACCGACGCCAGCATCAGCGCCGCCAACACATAGGGGCGCCAGTTCTGGCGCACGTAAATCGCGATCAGGCCGGTCAGCGTCATGGATGCCGCTTCGACGCTCTATCGCCGGGATCTGCCAGTTCCTGCCAGTTATGGTGGCTCATGCGTTGAGCGCTTTCGCAAATTGCGCCATTCACAAGGGCTTAGAAGCGCTCCAGTTCAGGGAAGTTGAGCTTGCCGCCGCGCACCAGCATCTTGCCGTACTCGGCGCAGCGCTGTGGCGTCGGTATCACCTTGCCGGGATTGAGCAGGCCCTTGCCGTCAAAAGCGCGCTTGATGCCAAACATCTGCTCGTTTTCCTCGCCTGAAAACTGTACGCACATCGAGTTGAGTTTTTCAATGCCGACACCGTGTTCGCCGGTCACGGTGCCGCCCATGGCAACGCTGGTTTCCAGAATATCGGCACCAAACAATTCGCAACGGTGCAA
Organism: uncultured beta proteobacterium; assembly: GCA_903927295.1. Taxonomy (GTDB): domain Bacteria; phylum Pseudomonadota; class Gammaproteobacteria; order Burkholderiales; family Burkholderiaceae_C; genus Rhodoferax. Next base: position 4,214 of record CAIYMN010000088.1, read on the forward strand.
CTGATCGGCGTCGCTGGCATCAAACAGAATCAGCGGATGCAGATTGCCGTCACCGGCATGGAAAACGTTGGCGCAGCGCAGGCCGTACTTCTTCTCCATCTGCTGTATCGCCAGCAGGATGTCAGCCAGACGCTTGCGCGGAATGGTGGAGTCCATGCACATGTAGTCCGGACTGATGCGTCCGCTGGCCGGAAACGCATTCTTGCGCCCGCTCCAGAATTTGAGCCGCTCCGCTTCATTCCTGCTGACAGCGATGGCGGTCGCGCCATGCTGGCGCAACACGGCGCTCATGCGCCCGATCTCTTCTTCGACTTCTTCTGGTGTGCCGTCACTTTCACAAAGCAGAATGGCTTCGGCGCTCAGGTCATAGCCGGCGTGCACATAGTCTTCCACAGCCGCCGTCATGGGCTTGTCCATCATCTCCAGACCCGCCGGGATGATGCCCGCTGCAATCACCGCCGCCACCGCATCGCCAGCTTTGCGAATATCGTCAAAGCTTGCCATGATGCAGCGCGCCAGCTGCGGCTTGGGCACCAGCTTGACTGTGACTTCGGTAGTGACCGCCAACATGCCTTCGGAGCCGATCACAACGCTCAGCAAGTCATAGCCGGCAGCGTCGAGCGCGTCGGCGCCAAACTCGACCGCCTCGCCCTCCATCGTGAAGCCGCGAACCTTGACGATGTTGTGCAGCGTCAAGCCGTATTTCAGGCAATGCACACCGCCAGCGTTCTCCGCCACGTTGCCACCAATGGTGCAGGCGATCTGGCTCGAAGGGTCCGGTGCGTAGTACAAACCATGCGGCGCCGCCGCCTCGCTGATGGCAAGGTTGCGCACGCCACACTGCACGACCGCCGTTCGGCTGACGGGGTCGACACGCAGGATTTTGTTGAACTTGGCTAGCGACAGCGTAACCCCCATGCGGTGCGGCATGGCGCCTCCAGACAGCCCCGTGCCAGCACCGCGCGCCACCACCGGCACGTCAAGCGCATGGCAGCTGCGCAACAGCGCCTGCACCTGCTCCTGCGTTTCCGGCAAAACCACCACCAGCGGGCGCTGGCGATACGCGCTCAAGCCGTCGCATTCATAAGGTGTCGTGTCCTCGCTTTGCCACAGCAGGGCATGCGCCGGCAGACAGGCCGCCAAGGCTTTGACGACCTCGGCTTGGCGCTGGGCACGCTGCGTCAAATCCTGTTGCACGGCAGAGTTCGGTTGGTTCATAAGCCCCGAATATAGAGGCAATTGAGGACTAACGCACGGCGGTTTTCGGTGTGGATGGCTAAAATCGCGCCCTCAACGCACTCGGAGACTTCATGGCGCCCTCGGCCAACAGCGCATTGCGCCGCCTCTGGCTGAAATGGCGGCCACCCTGGCTGGCACTACCAGCCAACGATTTGCTGCGCGATGCAACTTACAGGCGCCTGTGGACCTCTATTCTGATCAGTTCCTTTGGCAGCCAGATCACCATGCTGGCGCTGCCGCTGACGGCGGCCGTGCTGCTGCACGCCACACCATCCCAAATGGGCGTACTGACCGCCATGGAACTGGCGCCCTTCGTACTGCTGTCGCTGCCTGCTGGTGTCTGGCTGGACCGGGTGCGCAAGCTGCCGGTCTATGTCATCGGCGAGGGCCTGATCGCGCTGATACTCGGCAGCGTGCCACTGGTCTGGTATCTGGACTGGCTCAGCATGCCCTTCATGTATGGCGTAGCTTTTGCAATAGGCTGTGTTTTTGTCACGGCCGGTACGGCCGCTCAAATCGTCCTTACCCAGGTGGTGCCACGCGAGCGGCTGGTGGAAGCCCATGCCAAGAATGCGCTCGCCTCGTCCGGTGCCGAAGTGGCGGGACCAGGCGTAGCGGGCGCCCTGATCAAGCTCGTGGGGGCACCACTGGCGCTACTGGCCGATGCTGTGCTGCTCTTGGGCAGCGTCTGGATTCTGCGTGGTCTGAATGTTCATGAAAACCGGGTTTCGACACGCAACACCCACTTCTGGCGCGACTTGAAGGAAGGCATGCGCTTCGTCGCCAGCCAGCGTTTGCTGGTTTCGCTGGCCACCGCCGTCGGCTTGTGGCAGATGTGCCATCAATGTGCGATGGTGGTGCAGATTCTGATCGCCACCCGGACTCTGGAGCTGAACGAGCACCAGGTCGGTCTTTGCTACATGGGCCTGGGTCTGGGCACGATCGTAGCCAGCACGCTGGGCAATCGAATCTCTCGCCACGTTGGACCCGGTCCCTGTCTCATTCTCGGCTTTGCGGTGTGCGGCATCGGCTGGCTGCAACTGGCACTGGCACCGGCCGGCTTCTGGGGTGTCACTTCGTTCGTGGTCATGCTGCTGTGTTTCAGTTCCGGTGCCGTGCTCATCTTCATCAATTTTCTGGCCCTGCGTCAGGCCGTTACACCCGAGCCCCTGCTGGGACGCATGACCAGCACGATGCGCTGGCTGATCCTTTTGCCGGCGGGTCCGGGGGCCCTGCTGGGCGGCTACCTCGGTGAGCACCTGGGCTTGCGCTACGCCCTGGCGCTCGGTGGCCTGGGTTCGATCACGCTCGCGCTGTGGGCCTGGCGGCACCCGGTGCTGCGCAATATTCGGACCCTGCCTGCTTCTCAGCCGTTCAAATAGCGCTGCTCCAGATGGCTCCTGAAGTGGGCCGGATTGAGTGTTTCTCCGGTTGCGCGCTGCACCAGTTCCCCCGTGTCCCAACGGCTGGCCTGACTCCAGATGTTGGCGGACAACCAGTTGAAGATCGGCATCAGGTCGCCGGCAGCGAGGCTGGCGTCGAGCGTCGGGTACAGGCGGCGAATGGTCGTGAAATATTGGGCTGCGTACATGGCGCCCAGCGTGTAACTGGGAAAGTAGCCAAAGCTGCCGCCGGTCCAGTGAATGTCCTGCAGGCAACCCTGCGCGTAATTGCCCCGGGTATCAAGACCCAGGTAGGCCAGCATCTTTTCATCCCACAGAGCCGGGATGTCCCGGGCTTCGATATCGCCATTGATAAGAGCGCTTTCGATCTCATAGCGAAGAATGATGTGCGCCGGATAGGTCAGCTCGTCGGCATCAACGCGAATGAACCCCGGCACGACGCGCGTGAACAGCCGCGCCAGATTCGCGGCTTCAAACGCCGGTTGCTCACCAAGGTGCTTGTTCACCAACGGCGAAAGCAGCCCCAGAAATGCCGGATGGCGTCCAACCTGCATTTCAAACGACAGGCTTTGACTCTCATGGATGCCCATGGAGCGTGCCCGGCCGATGGCCAGCGCCGCGGTGTCACGCGGCAGGCTCTGCTCATAGCGTGCATGGCCGGTTTCGTGGATGATGCCCATCATGCTGCGCATGAAGTCGTCCTCTGCGTAGCGGGTCGTAATGCGCACATCCTCCGCCACACCACCGCAGAAAGGATGGGTTGAAATATCCAGGCGGCCCGCAGAGAAATCAAATCCCAGAATGCCCATGATCTCCAGCCCGAGCTCGCGTTGACTTGCCACCGGGAACGGCCCACGAGCGTTTGCAACACAGTCGCCGGCCTGTTTGGCGCTCACCTTGCCAATCAAATCGGGCAACCAGGTTTTGAGCTCACCAAACAGGACATCAATATCGGCACTGCGGGTCCCGGGCTCATACTTGTCCATCAGCGCGTCATAGGGACTGACACCCCGGACCTGCGAGAGCGTCTGCGCTTCTTCACGCGAGAGCTTGACCACTTCCGAGAAATTTTCCAGAAAACCCTTCCAGTCATTCTCCTTGCGCTGCGTACGCCAGGCGTGCTCGCAACGCGAGCCGGCCAGGCTCTTGGCTTCGATCAATCGTTCCGGCAACAAATTGGCCTGTTCCCAGTCGCGGCGCATCTCGCGCAGGTTGGCACGTTGCATCGGATCGAGCGCTTCGCTCTCGGCCGCCTGCATCAAGGCGCGCAGGGACTTGTCGGTCAGTGTTTGATGCATGAGTACATCAAGTTCCGCCAGCGCCGCGCCACGCGCGGCGTTGCCGCCGGGTGGCATATTGGCGGCCTGGTCCCAACTCGCAATGGCACCCAGATGCTGGTAGCGATAGAGGCGCGTGAAAGTGGCGGTCAAGGCCTGATAAGCAGATAGATTCATAGCAAAAAATTGAATCCGGAAAAAGGGCGGTCGCCCGGTGCGCGCATTGTCACATTTCCGCGGCAACACTGCGCTCGCTACAATCCCGGCCATTCTCCACTCTGGTAGCCCCCGATGTCCGACCGCCTTGCCGTGCTGCCGCAGTACCTGCTTCCCAAGCAGGCCCTGACAGCCCTGGCCGGACACATTGCAGGCGCCCAGGCGGGCCGTTTGACAACGCAGCTGATTGCGTGGTTTGTGCAGCGCTACCAGGTCAACATGGGAGAAGCGGCTAATCCGGACATTGCCAGCTACGCCAGCTTCAACGATTTCTTCACACGCGCCCTTAAAGACGGGGCGCGACCAGTCGCTGGCGCAGACCTGATCTGCCCGGTCGATGGCGCCATCAGCCAATTCGGCGCCATCAAGGGCAAGCAGATCTTCCAGGCCAAGGGCCA
>CAIYMN010000089.1 GCA_903927295.1 uncultured beta proteobacterium
GCATATTGACGAGTTGTGAGACTGCGACTTGATCCCTTCCTGCCTTGAAATAGAAAGTCGCCTCTTTGCTTGCCTTCTACCCTAATATAGTCATCAAGCGCCTGCCGTGTCTGTTCGGTAAGCTCAAACCTTACGGGGTGGCCTGTCTTCTTTTGCCTGACTGTTGCTCGGTCAACGGCATAACCATTTGGAGCCACATCTTCCACCCTGATTGCAACAACGTCACAGCCACGAAGCTTGCTGTCGATTGCCAGATTGAACAGGGCAAGGTCGCGCTTGCGCCCTTCAAGTTGTAACTTTGTTCTGATTGACCACACGTGTTTTGATCGCAATGGTGGCTTGGGGCCTATGAGCTTGTCCTTGTTCCAAGGGCGGCGTTTCACTGGCAATGTCACTAGGCTATTTGATTGTTCCATGTTTACGCTCCTCAACTTCTGGCGTGATTGCCAGAGCGAATGAGTTTGCAGCAAAAATGGGGCCAAGGGTGTCCGCTAACAAAGGTCTGCGGAATTAGGGCACGATTCAGTCCCCGAAAAATCAGCGTTCATGACCCGGAGCGGACTACTTTCGTCCGAGTTCAATTCTGGGAAGCAAGTCACTTGCAGCGCCTAGGTCAAATCTTTGGCGCACCAAGCATTGCAATCCATCATGACCCGAGTGAACTTTGGGCGCCGACCAAGCTCGGACCGTGGCTAAACTTTACTTGCTTTGCGTGAGAAAATCAAAATCACAACCTTGCGTCGCTGGAAGTACAGTTTGGGCATAGAGCTTGCCATAGCCCCGAATTGCTGTTGCAGGTGCTGAAATGGCTTTGCGCAGATCCAACTCTTCTCGTGACACCAGCAGATCAATACGCTTTGACTTGGCGCTCAATCGAATGCGATCCCCGGTCTTGACTAGGGCCAATGGGCCACCGATCGCAGCTTCAGGGGTTACGTGCAAGACTATGGTTCCGAACGCTGTGCCGCTCATGCGTGCATCTGAAATTCGAACCATGTCCTTGACGCCTTGCGCTGCCAGCTTTTTGGGAATGGGCAGATAACCAGCCTCAGGCATGGCCGAAGCGCTGCGAGGGCCGGCATTCTGAAGCACCAAGATATCGTCTGCCATCACATCAAGATCAGGCGCGTCAATGCGGGCTGCCAGATCTTCTAGGGATGAAAACACAATGGCCCGGCCCTCGTGTTCGAGAAGCTGCGGTGATGCTGCAGCGCGCTTGAGCACAGCACCTTCAGGTGCAAGACTGCCTCGCAAAATGATCAATCCGCCTAATGGATCAACTGGATTATTAATTGCCTTGATGTAGCGATCATCGCGGGCAACATGTAATGGCTCTGCGAGGCGATCAGCCAGTTTTTGTCCTGTGACATCTTGTGCATCGGAGTTCAACTTATCTTTTAGTTCTCTCATGACAGCACCCACACCGCCCGCTTCATGAAAATCTTCCATATAGCCGTCACCCACTGGTTTCAGGTTGACCAGCACCGGCGTTTCATCCGACAGTTCATTGAATCGATCTGGGCCAATATTGATTCCCAATCGACCTGCAATGGCGTTCAAATGGATCACGGCATTTGTAGATCCTGACACAGCAAAGAGTAGACGCAACGCATTTTCTATGGATTGTTTTGTGATGATATCCGTTGGCTTCTTGCCGTCGCTGGTCATCTGCGCTGCCAGCTTCCCCGTTTCTTCAGCAGCTCTCAGGCGATCAGCATGCACAGCAGGAATTGCCGCAGTGTCTGGCAATGTCATGCCAAGGGTTTCAGCGATAACAGCCATGGTGCTGGCCGTGCCCATCA
>CAIYMN010000090.1 GCA_903927295.1 uncultured beta proteobacterium
GAGCGTGCTGAAAAAGAGGTCAAGGAAATTGCCCAGCAGTACACCTCCGGCCTGGTGACTTCAGGCGAGCGCTACAACAAGGTGGTCGATATCTGGGGCAAGGCCGGCGACGAAGTCTCCAAGGTCATGATGGCCCAGTTGTCCAAGGAAACCGTCACCGACCGGCACGGCAAGCAGGTGACGCAGGAGTCCTTCAACTCCATCTACATGATGGCCGATTCCGGCGCCCGCGGCTCCGCTGCCCAGATCCGTCAGGTGGCGGGTATGCGCGGCCTGATGGCCAAGCCCGACGGCTCCATCATCGAGACACCGATCACGGCGAACTTCCGTGAAGGGCTGAACGTGCTGGAGTACTTCATCTCCACTCACGGCGCTCGAAAGGGTCTTGCTGATACGGCGCTGAAGACCGCCAACTCAGGCTACCTGACGCGGCGCCTGGTAGACGTGACGCAGGATCTGGTCGTGACGGAGCATGACTGCGGTACCCATGGCGGCTACCTGATGCGCGCCATTGTCGAAGGCGGCGAAGTCATCGAGTCCTTGCGCGATCGCATCCTGGGTCGCACCGCGGCCGATGATGTGATCCATCCGGAAAACCGTTCCGTACTGGCCAATGCCGGTGACCTGCTGGACGAAGACCTGATCGAAGAGCTTGAAGTGGCTGGTGTGGACGAAGTCAAGGTCCGTACTGCACTGACCTGTGAAACCCGATTTGGCATCTGTGCCAAGTGCTATGGCCGGGATCTGGGCCGTGGTGGCCTGGTCAATGGCGGTGAAGCGGTTGGCGTGATTGCCGCGCAATCCATCGGTGAACCCGGTACCCAGTTGACGATGCGCACCTTCCACATTGGTGGTGCCGCCTCACGTGCCGCGATCGCTTCGAGCGTCGAAGCCAAGTCCAACGGAAACATCGGCTTTAACGCGACCATGCGTTACGTGACCAATGGCAAGAAGGAACTGGTAGTGATTTCCCGCTCCGGCGAAATCGTCATTCACGACGAGCACGGACGTGAGCGTGAACGTCACAAGGTGCCGTATGGTGCCGTGCTGGCAGTCAAGGCGGACCAGAGCATCAAGGCTGGCGCCATTCTGGCCAACTGGGATCCGCTGACGCGTCCGATCATTACCGAGTTTGCCGGCAAGGCGCACTTTGAAAATGTCGAAGAAGGTCTGACGGTAGCCCGCCAGGTCGATGAAGTCACGGGCCTGTCGACCATGGTCGTCATCGATCCGAAGCGCCGTGGCGCTGCCAAGGTCGTGCGACCCCAGGTCAAACTGATTGATGCCACTGGCAATGAAGTCAAGATTCCTGGCACCGATCACTCGGTGACGATCGGCTTCCCGATCGGCGCCCTGGTGCAGGTGCGTGACGGTCAGGACGTCGGCCCCGGCGAAGTGCTGGCCCGTATTCCGATTGAAGGCCAGAAGACGCGCGATATTACCGGCGGTCTGCCGCGCGTGGCCGAGCTGTTCGAGGCGCGTTCACCCAAGGACAAGGGCGTGCTGGCAGAAATGACCGGTACCGTGTCCTTCGGCAAGGAGACCAAGGGCAAGATCCGCTTGCAGATCACCGACCCGGATGGTGCTGTGTGGGAAGAGCTGGTGCCCAAGGAGAAGAGCATCATCGTGCACGAAGGCCAGGTTGTGAACAAGGGCGAAAGCGTGGTTGACGGTCCAGCCGATCCGCAGGACATACTGCGCTTGCTGGGTTCGGAAGAACTGGCGCGCTACATTGTTGACGAGGTGCAGGACGTGTACCGCTTGCAGGGCGTGAAGATCAACGACAAGCACATCGAGGTGATTGTTCGCCAGATGCTGCGCCGCGTGGTGGTAGAGAATGCGGGTGATTCGAGCTACATCAATGGTGAGCAGGTCGAGCGTTCCGAGATGCTCAATACCAATGATGCCCTGCGTGCCGAGGGCAAGGTACCCGCAACCTTCACCAACCTGTTGCTGGGCATTACCAAGGCATCCCTGTCCACCGACAGCTTCATCAGCGCTGCGTCCTTCCAGGAAACAACGCGCGTTCTGACAGAAGCGGCCATCATGGGCAAGCGCGATGAACTGCGTGGCTTGAAAGAAAACGTGATCGTCGGCCGCCTGATCCCGGCTGGTACCGGTCTGGCCTATCACGAAGCGCGCAAGGTCCGGGAAAACATGGACGACGTCGAGCGCCGTGCCATCGCCGATGCCGAGGCGGCCGAGTTGGCTGGTGTGGGCGAAGGCTCGCAAGCCGACGAAGGAGCGGTGTCCGAGTAAGGAGTCAGTCCACCTGAAAACCTGACGCCTCAAGCCTGCTGAGCCTGGCTTGAGGCGTTTTGCGTTCAGGTCGAAGATCATGAGTTCGTCTGTCTTCCTGTGGTTCATCGCCGCCGTGTTGTTGTTTTGGGCCGTCGGGGCCTACAACCGTCTGGTGCGTCTGCGTTCGCAGGGCATTGCCGCGTTTACGGTACTGGAAAGTCTGCTCAATCAATTCGCGCCGCTGGCAGGTTCTGACGCACCCGATCTGGATGCATTGGCTGCCTGCGCCGATCAGTTTCGGGTTGCTCTCAAGATGTGTCGTTCCCAGCCTCTGCATGGCCCGGCTATCAGCGCCCTGACCATGACCTACGAGACCATGTGCCTGTGTTGGTCACGCCAGCGTCAATTGGCACCGGTGCGCGGGTTGCCCGCGCTGCCACAGCGCTGGGATCAGCTTGTTGCCCAGACTGAAATGGCGCGCTCTGAATTCAATGGGGCAGTGGCCAGGTACAACGCAGCCGTGAATCAGTTTCCCGCAGTTTTGCTGGCACGCCTGTTTGGCTTCAGACCAGCCCAGTCGATGTAATCCAGATGCTCAACAGTCAAGTTCAGCCGATTCCCCTGTGGCGACAGTTGCAGTCTGTAGCAGCTGTCGTGCTCGCTATACGCGCCGGTGTATCGGGCACCGCGGCGCTGGCCGATGTCAGCGCCGAATTGCGGCCAGGCGTGCAAGCACTGACATTTCAGGTCCTGCGCTCGCTGGGACGAGCCCAGGCACTGCGGCAACAACTGGCCAATAGAGCACCATCACCCGCAGTCGACGCGCTGCTGTGCACTGCGCTGGCGCTGACGTGGAGCGAAGCCGACGCACCCTATGATGCATTCACGCTGGTCAATCAGACCGTCGAGGCGAGCAAGAAGGATAAAAGTACCCGTGCTCAGAGTGCCTTCATCAATGCCTGCCTGCGTCGCTTCCTGCGGGAGCGCCAGACGCTGCTTGCGGCGACCGACGCAGATCCGGTGGCGCGCTGGAATCATCCGGCGTGGTGGATTGATCGCCTTCAAAAGGAATGGCCGAAGCACTGGCAGGAAATTCTTCTGACCAGCAACCGTCAGGCGCCCATGAGCTTGCGCGTCAATGCCCGACGCTCCGCCACACTGCCTTATCTACAGACCCTGGCGGCCGCTGGCGTTGGCGCAGTTGCCTGTGGCCCTTGCGGTGTGACGCTGGAGCGGGCCAGGCCCGTGCTGCAATTGCCCGGCTTTACGGACGGCGTGGTGTCGGTTCAGGACGCCGCGGCACAGCTGGCCGCGCCCTTGCTGCTGTCAGGATCGCAAGCAGACATGCCACTGCGGGTTCTGGACGCCTGCGCTGCCCCCGGCGGCAAGACGGCCCATTTGCTGGAGATGGCCGATTGCCAGCTGACCGCGCTTGATGTGGACCCGTTGCGTTGCCAGAGCATTCGCGAAACCCTGGAGCGCCTGGGTTTGCAAGCCAACGTTCTGACGGGGGACGCTGCTGCTCCGGGAACCTGGTGGGACGGTCATTTGTTTGACGCCATTTTGCTTGATGCGCCGTGTTCTGCGTCGGGCATTGTGCGACGCCATCCGGACATACGCTGGCTGCGCCGCGAGTCAGATATAGCCCAACTCGCGCTGGTCCAGGCCCGGCTGTTGAAAGCCCTGTGGCCCTTGCTCAAGCCGCAGGGGAGACTGCTTTACTGCACTTGTTCGATCTTCAGGGCCGAAGGCGAAAATCAGATACAAACGTTTCTTGCACACAACACCCAGGCTGCCTTGCTGCCTTCACCTGGGCATTTAATGCCTCTGGACAGAACAAATGGGGAATCCCTCCCGGACAATCCGATGGGTGACCATGACGGCTTTTATTACGCATTGCTTGAAAAGCGCACGCCTTGACCTTGTCAGGCTGCTGCTCTGTGCCTGTGTCGCCTGGAGCTACGGCACAGCGGCCCGCGCCGAAGCGCCGGTAGCGGAGATCTCTGCCTTTCACCTTGAGCGCGACGGCGAAGCCATCATGCTCGCCGCCAACGTCAGGTTCGAACTGCCAGCCGTGGTCCAGGACGCGCTGTTCAAAGGCGTTCCCATGGTCTTCGTGGCCGAGGCCGACGTGTTCCGGGAGCGCTGGTATTGGACCAACAAGCGAATCTTCAACACCGAGCGCCACATGCGGCTGGCCTACCAGCCGCTGACCCGGCGTTGGCGCCTGAACGTTGCTTCGGGACTGATCACGCAGGCCGGCCTGGCGCTCTCCCTGAACCAGACCTTTGACTCATTGTCCGATGCACTGGCCGCGGTGCAACGACTGTCGCGCTGGAAGATCGCCGACATCTCCGACCAGGATCTTGAACAACGTCACTATGTGGAGTTCCGTTTTCGTCTTGATATGTCACAGTTGCCGCGCCCGTTTCAGATCGGCACGCTGGGTCAGACCGACTGGACCATCGCTGCGTCATTGAGCCAGCCATTGACGCTGGACAGTGCGAAATGAGTGGCAGCGGTACTGCGATCCGGGCGCACGGACGTTTTTCCCTGAGCAGTTCGCGTGCCCTGCGCTGGACCGTCGGGCTCGGCCTGGCCGTGATGGTCGCGGTCGGTCTGGTACTGCTGTTCCTGTTGACGCAGGCCACCACCAACCGCGAAATGTATGAGCGCAATTACGCCCGGCTGTTTGCGCTCAATGTGGTGGTGGCGGCACTGCTGCTGGCAGTCATCTTCTGGATCACTTTTCGCCTGTTCCAGCGCTTGCGGCAGGGCAAGTTTGGCAGCCGTCTGCTGGTCAAACTGGCTGCAATATTTGCGCTGGCGGGCTTTGCGCCCGGCGTGCTGATCTATGTGGTTTCTTACCAGTTCGTATCGCGGTCGATCGAAAGCTGGTTCGATGTCAAAGTGGAGGGCGCGCTGGACGCAGGCCTCAACCTGGGTCGCGTCACGCTGGAAACCCTGTCCACCGAACTTGCCAGCAAAGGCCGGGCTTCGGCCTCGCAGATGGCTGATCTCCCCGAAGTCAGCGCCGTACTTTCGCTGGAGCGCACGCGCGAGCAACTCGGTGCCACCGATCTGACCTTGTGGAGCGCGGCAGGGCAATTGGTTGCCGCTGCCGGCAACGTGCGCTATCAACTCAATCCACCCAGGCCCAGTCAACAGCAATTTCGCAACGCGCGAACACAGCGCTCGGTCACCTGGATCGAAGGCCTCGACGACGCCGTACCGGGTGTTGCGAACAATGCCCGCATCAAGGCGCTGGTGATGGTTTCAAGCAACAACCTGGCGTTGCTGAACGAGCCGCGATTTCTGATGGTGACTCAGTCCCTGCCGCCGACGCTGGTGGCCAACGCGTTGGCGGTGACAGAAGCCAATCGGGAATACCAGGAGCGCGCGCTGGCACGCGACGGACTTCGTCGAATGTACATCGGCACCCTGACGCTGAGCCTGTTCCTGGCTGTCTTTGGCGCCGTGCTGCTGGCAGTGCTGTTGGGCAATCAGATTGCCCGACCGCTGCTCTTGCTGGCCGATGGTGTCAGGCAGGTCGCAGCGGGCGATCTGACCCCAAAAGCGTCACTGCAGGGGCGCGATGAACTGGACGGTCTGACGCGTTCATTTGCCGACATGACACAGCAGCTGGCAGACGCCAGACAGGCAGTGCAACTCAGCATGGAAGAAGTCAATGCAGCGCGTGCCAACCTGCAGACGATCCTGGACAACCTGACCGCAGGTGTGATGGTGCTTGATGCGCAGGGCGTGATCCTGTCATCGAATCTGGGCGCCCAGCGTATTCTTCGCGTGCCCATGGCAGCGTTTGAAGGGCAGCGTCTGGCCGACATCGAGGGGCTGCAGAAATTCGGCGAAGACGTGCAAGTCCAGTTCGATTCCTTCCTGGGCGTGCGCACCGAACATGGGCTTGATCATTGGCAGCATTCGTTCGAGCTGGGCAATACGAGCGCCAGACTGGTTGGTCGTCAGGCCGAGGACGGCCTGGTCCTGGTGGCGCGCGGTGCGCAATTGCCGGGCACGTCACGACTCCTTGTTTTTGATGACATTTCGGAAATTGTTTCGGCCCAACGGGTGCAGGCGTGGGGCGAAGTGGCACGTCGCCTGGCGCACGAAATCAAGAATCCCTTGACCCCGATCCAGTTGTCGGCAGAACGCTTGCTGATGAAACTCACGGACAAAGTGGCTGCACCGGAACAACTGCTCCTTGCCAAATCCGTGAAGACCATCGTTGATCAGGTAGACGCCATGAAACGCCTGGTGAACGAGTTTCGCGATTACGCACGTCTGCCTGCGGCCGAGCTGCGACCCATTGATTTGAACCTTCTGGTGTCTGAAGTGCTGCAACTTTATGCCAGCGAAACTTCGCAAGTGCCGGTACGCATGGAGCTTGACCCGCGCTGTCAGCGCGTGGTGGGTGACCCGGAGCAACTGCGCCAGGTCTTGCACAATCTGCTGCAAAATGCCCAGGATGCAACGGAATCTGCCGGCAAAACAGGCGAGCCGCAAAGTGTCACGGTCCGGACGCAGTGGATTGAAACCAGCGGCCGGGTACGACTCAGCGTTATTGATTGCGGAACCGGTTTTCCGGAACGGATTCTCAAGCGCGCCTTCGAACCCTATGTGACAACCAAGGCCAAAGGTACCGGCTTGGGATTGGCGGTTGTGAAAAAAATTGCGGACGAACATGGAACACGTGTCGACGTCATCAATCGAGTGCTTGACGGCCGCGTGATTGGCGCCCAAGTATCGTTATCATTCAGTACTGAAAACATCGCGCCAGGCTAGCCCAGCGACGCAGGAAGATCCAAGGAACAAGCTACATCATGGCAAACATACTGGTGGTTGACGACGAACTCGGCATCCGCGACCTGTTGTGGGAAATATTGAACGATGAGGGGCATAACGTTGAGGTGGCGGAAAACGCCGCACAGGCCCGCGCCGCCCGCTTGCGTGATCGACCGGACCTGGTGCTGCTGGACATCTGGATGCCCGACACCGACGGTGTGACCCTGCTCAAGGAATGGTCGGCCACCGGCGCGCTGACCATGCCCGTCATCATGATGAGTGGACACGCCACGATTGATACTGCGGTGGAGGCCACCAGAATCGGTGCCCTGGCCTTCCTGGAAAAGCCCATCACCTTGCAGAAGCTGCTCAAAGCGGTAGAGCAGGCTCTCGCACGCGGCACTGCGCGCAAGTCCACAGCACCCCTGACGGCGCTGCCGGCGTCGCCGGTGCTGGATGTTGCCGCTGGCGGGCAGCCTGCACTCGTTGCAGCCGAGGCAGGACCCCAGTCGCAGCAAAGTTTCATGCTTGACAAACCCCTGCGCGAGACACGCGACGAGTTTGAGAAGGCCTACTTTGAGTACCACCTGGCAAAGGAAAATGGTTCCATGACCAGGGTTGCAGAAAAGACAGGTTTGGAGAGAACTCACCTCTACCGCAAGCTCAAACAACTCGGTGTGGACCTGACCCGCGGCAAGCGCCACGGGGCCTGATCCGTGGGCTTCGACACGGTGAGGATGCTGCTATACTCACCCGCTCTGGCCCGGTAGCTCAGTCGGTAGAGCAGAGGACTGAAAATCCTTGTGTCGGTGGTTCGATTCCGCCCCAGGCCACCAGTTCAAAAAGCCAACTGTTCTCAGTTGGCTTTTTCATGTCTGGCTGATCCCCAAGCCACGCGGGCTTCCGGCGAGTTCTGCGTGTGCCACGCGATCCCTGGCCATCTGAATAAACCGCTGTTTTCGTGTCGGTTCGATTCTTTTCTGCTCTCTGTTCTCAAAACATAATGTAGAACCGTGTCGATTTGGCACAGGCAGAAAGCCTTTGAGTTCAACAAGTTGTGCGTGTGTCGGAGAGGGAAGTTCTGCCAGTAAAGTGGTGCAGCAGATTGGGCATGAACCATTTCAAAGCCAATCCAATTACCGCTTGCGACCACAAGAGATGGTGGAGCTTCGCACCCGAGAGCGGCCATAGAATCCACCCGGTTCTCAGTAAAAGCCACTCAGCGCCGAAGTAAGCGTTCGGAGAAGATCAGTTCGTCAGAAGGAAGGGCGAGCAGTAGGCAATAAAAAAGAGGCCGGTTCATTAGGTTATCGAACCGGCCCAAGACCCCCTTGGAGAGAGAAATTAGTTTGGCGATGCCAGCGTTGTGCGATCCTTCAATTCACTCCAACTTGAAGTTAAATTCCTGGGTAGCGAGCACTTCGCCACCGGCGTCAGAGATGCACTTGTACTGCATCACAGCAGCCTTGACAGCAGCGTAGAACACACGCGGACCGGTCATGGTGACATCCTGCACCGCACCACCTTTGATGCGGATCTGGGCCCGCACAACCCCTTCAATGCCTTCTTGCTGAGCCTTGCGTGGCATCTCCGGGACTACCTGGGTCGGACAGGCTACGCCAATGTCGTTGCGGTTCGCGGCAGGCTTGGCTACTGGCGCGGGTGGCGGTGGCGGGGCGATCACAGTCGGTGCCGTGGGCACGTGGGTGGTCGAGGCAATCGAAATACTCGAACTGGTATTGGTCGCCACATCAGGTGGTGGTACATAGGGTGGGGGCGGAGCCTCCACCTTGGGCAGGTCTTTGGGAGTTTCCACCTTCTTGGGCGGGGGTGGCGGCGGAGGGGGTGGAATGATCACCTCCTGAATCACCACGGCTTCCAGCGGCTTCTTGATGAAGTTCAGGCCTTTACGTGCCATGCCCGAGACAATGGCATAGCCCAAAAAGGCGTGCAGGGCGACAACAATCACCAGACCCTTGATCCTTCTGCTCGGATCCCTGGGCTGGTAGCGGTAGTTCATGCCAATGAAGGCATCTGCATTGGCAGTGCTGGTATTCATCGGCTTGGCCTCACCGGACAAACTGCTCACTGCCAATCACGGCAATCTTGTTCAGACCGAGCCGC
>CAIYMN010000091.1 GCA_903927295.1 uncultured beta proteobacterium
GAGAGTTGCGCATGGGTCTCGAAGCCGATCACGACTTCATAGCCGTGTACCAACGCTGACGTGCCTGTGTTCATATTCAAAACCCCTCCGGCTTGGCGACATGCCAATCGGTTGCCTGCTGCAGGCGATGCGCCGCATTGAGCAGCCTGGACTCCTGCAAATAGTTGCCTATCAGCTGCATGCCTACCGGCATATTCTCTGCACCGAAACCCACCGGAACACTCATGCCCGGCAAGCCCGCAAGTGAGGCCGGCAAGGTAAAGATGTCAGCCAGATAGCTGGCCACCGGATCGTCACTCTTGTCACCGAGCTTCCAGGCCACCGTGGGCGCTACCGGCCCGGCGATCAGGTCGCAATGCCGGAACGCCTGCTGAAAATCGTCAGCAATCATGCGCCGGATCTTTTGCGCCTGCAGATAGTAGGCATCGTAGTAACCATGCGAGAGCACATAGGTGCCAATCATGATGCGACGCTTCACCTCGTCGCCAAAGCCTTGCGAGCGCGTCTTCCTGTACATGTCAATGAGGTCGTCGTACTGCTCGGCACGGTGCCCGAACTTGACACCGTCAAAACGGCTCAGGTTGCTCGATGCTTCGGCCGGCGCGATCACGTAATACACCGGGATCGACAGCTCGGTGCGCGGCAGCGCGATCGGGACCAGTTTTGCGCCCAGCTTTTCATATTCCTTCAAGGCTAGTTCGACCGCAGCGCGAACATCCGAGCTCAGACCTTCGCCAAAAAACTCGGCAGGCACGCCAATGCGCAAGCCAGCGACCGAATCATTCAGTGAGCGCGCAAAATTTTCGATCGGCACATCAAGCGACGTGGAATCACGATCAAGGTCAGGCCCGCACATCGCCGACAACAGCAAGGCGCAATCTTCAGCGCTGCGGGCCAGCACGCCGGCCTGGTCCAGGCTGGACGCAAACGCCACCATACCGTAGCGCGATGCGCGGCCATAGGTCGGCTTGATGCCAGTGATTCCGCAAAAGGACGCCGGTTGCCGGATCGAGCCTCCGGTGTCCGTCCCGGTTGCCGCTGGCACCAGGCGCGCTGCTACGGCGGCGGCACTGCCACCCGACGAGCCCCCTGGCACACGACTCGTGTCCCAGGGATTTTTTACCGGGCCAAAAGCCGAATTTTCGTTGGCCGAGCCCATCGCAAATTCGTCGCAATTGAGTTTTCCCAGCGTGACCGCGCCCTGCTCTGCCAACTTCGCAACGACCGTCGCGTCGAACGGTGAGCGGTAGCCCTGAAGCATCCTGGAGCCTGCCGTAGCGGTGAAATCGCGCGTTACAAAAATGTCCTTGTGTGCCACGGGAACCCCGAGCAATGCAGTACCTGGTGAGCCAGCCGCCAGGGCTGCATCGGCGACTCGCGCCTGCGCCAGGGTCGCTTCCTCATTGAAATCAAGGAAAGCACCCAGCGCCGCGTTTGCGCACGCGCGCCCCAGAAAATGCTGCGCCGTCTCCACAGCCGAGACTTTGCGCTGTCGCAACTGCGCTGCCAGTTCCGCCACGCTGAAATCGTGCAGTTCGGTTGGCTTCGTCATTCGATCACCTTGGGGACCAGAAACAGACCCTGCTCAACACTGGGCGCATTGCGCTGATTCGCAGTCCGGTTGTCGCTCTCGCTCACGGCATCGTCGCGCAGACGCAGAACAATGTCTTCCCAGCAGGCTACCGGATGCGCCAGCGGTTGCAAGCCGGTGGTGTCAACGGAGCGCATTTTTTCAACAAGATCAAAAAAACCGTTGATCTGCGTCAGCATGCGTTCGCTCTCGTTCGGACTGAGTTCCAATCGGGCCAGATTGGCGATGCGGTCAATATCGGTAGAAGTCAGGGACATAAGGTATTTTTCGTTCAAAACCTGATGCGATGCAGCTTGCCGGGCGCTTGGCCGGGCAAAGTTTTTACAGGGGATGGGGTATTATCTCGCCTTTGCGCCGACGCGCCTGTGAAGCCAGAGAGGATTTTTAATGTTTGGAGCTTTCCGTCAGTACTTCTCCACTGACCTGGCCATTGATCTTGGCACCGCCAATACCCTGATTTACGTGCGTGACAAGGGCATTGTGCTCGACGAGCCTTCGGTCGTCGCGATTCGCCACGAGGGTGGCCCCCAAGGAAAGAAAACGATTCAAGCGGTTGGCAAGGAAGCCAAGGCCATGCTGGGCAAGGTGCCGGGCAATATCGAAGCCATCCGGCCCATGAAAGACGGCGTCATCGCCGATTTCACCGTCACCGAGCAGATGCTCAAGCAGTTCATCAAGATGGTGCACCCACGCTCCATCTTCCGGCCCAGTCCGCGCATCATCATCTGCGTTCCCTGTGGTTCCACCCAGGTTGAGCGCCGCGCCATCCGTGAATCCGCTCTGGGTGCCGGTGCCCGGGATGTTTACCTGATCGAGGAGCCGATGGCTGCAGCCATTGGCGCGGGCTTGCCGATCAGCGAGGCAAGTGGCTCGATGGTGGTCGATATTGGTGGCGGCACCACAGAAGTCGGTGTCATTTCGCTCGGCGGCATGGTCTACAAGGGTTCGGTGCGCGTCGGCGGCGACAAGTTTGACGAGGCCATCATCAACTACATCCGGCGCAACTACGGCATGCTCATCGGCGAGCCCACGGCCGAATCGATCAAGAAGAAGATTGGCTCCGCCTTTCCCGGTAGCGAAGTGCGCGAGATGGAGGTGCGTGGCCGCAATCTTTCCGAAGGCGTGCCACGCAGTTTCACGATCTCCAGCAACGAAATTCTGGAAGCGCTGACCGATCCGATCAACAACATCGTCTCGGCAGTCAAGAACGCGCTGGAACAGACCCCGCCCGAACTCGGCGCCGACATCGCCGATCGCGGCATGATGCTCACCGGCGGTGGCGCGTTGCTGCGCGATCTGGACCGCCTGCTGGCCGAAGAGACCGGCCTGCCGGTGCTGGTCGCTGAAGACCCACTGACCTGTGTCGTGCGCGGCTGTGGCATCGCGCTGGAGCGGATGGAGCGCCTGGGCTCCATTTTCACCAGCGAATAAGAACCGGATGCAGCGATGCCGCTAGGTACGCTGGACGGTACACCGCCACCCTTTTTCAGGCAGGGCCCGTCGGCCCTGTCCAAACTCATGCTGTTCAGTGCCCTGGCGCTGTTCCTGATGGTCGCCGACGCACGTTTTGAAGTTGCCAAACCCCTGCGCATGGCGGTTGCCAGCGTGCTTTACCCGGTGCAATGGCTGGCCCTGCGACCGGTCCTGTGGGCGCAAGGTGGGGCGCAACATTTTGAGTCACTGAAATCGGCGCAGTTGCGTGAACAAACCGTGAAACGCCAGCTGGCGGACCAATCCCAGCGTGCCAATCAGGTGGAACAACTGACGCTGGAGAATTCGCGACTGCGCCAGTTGCTTGGTCTGCGTGAGAAGGTGACAACAACCTGGCAAGCGGCGCAGGTACTGTACGACGCAGCCGACCCCTACACACACAAAGTCATCATCGATCGCGGTGCGCTTGAAGGCGTGCTGGCCGGTTCACCCGTGCTCGACGAAAGCGGCGTGCTCGGGCAGGTGACACGGGTCTACCCCATGGTCAGTGAAGTGACGCTGGTGACTGACCGCGACCAGGCCATTCCGGTGCTCAACACCCGGACCGGCGCCCGCGGCGTCGCGTTCGGCGACCCGGCGCTGCGCGCCAACGCCCTGGAGCTGCGCTATATGGCGGCCAACGCCGATGTTCAACCTGGCGATCTGCTGACCACCAGCGGCGTCGACGGTGTCTATCCAGCGGGTCTGCCGGTGGCCAAAGTCGAAAAAGTTGAACGCCGGGTCGACTCGGCCTTTGCACGCATCACGTGCCAGGCGCTGGCGCTGGTCTCCGGCGTCGGCCATGTCATGGTGCTCAAGCCTATAGCCACGCAGATCGCGCCCCAGCCGGCGCCAGAGGCGACAGGCGCTACGCTCAAGAAAGGGGGCAGGCGGTGATCATGCGCCCCGGCCATCAGCTGCTGCTGCCAGCCAATCCTTTCTTCATTTTTGGCAGCCTGCTGGCAGCACTCGGACTCAACATGTTGCAGAACATGGGTCTGTTTGGGCGCGCCGCCTGGACGCCTGACTTTCTGGCCCTCGTGCTGGCGTTCTGGACGATTCATCAACCACTGCGCGTCGGAGTCGGCGTCGCCTTTGTTTTTGGCATCTTATCCGACGTACATCAAGGCGCCTTGTTGGGTCAGCAGGCCTTGGCCTACACGGTACTGAGCTTCCTGGCCATTGCGATTCATCGGCGTCTGCTCTGGTTCAGCGTGCCATCGCAAGCGCTTCAGGTGTTGCCGCTATTTGCCGCAGCGCATGCCATCGAGCTGATTTGCCGGCTAGCCGCTGGCGGCGCCTTTCCTGGCTGGCTGATGTTGCTGGCACCGATACTCGAATCGGTGTTGTGGCCGGTGGTCAGCGTGATTCTGCTGGCACCGCAACGGCGCTCGCCTGACCCCGACGCACACCGACCCTTATAGTGGAAACCTCTACAAATCCGTCATCGCGAGGCTGCAGGCCCTCGGTGTCAGCCACGCGGCTGACACCGACATGGCGATCCATGACCCCTGGATTGCCGCGCTTCGCTCGCAATGACGGGAAGAGAGCCGCATGACCGAACTGCGCAACGTTGAGGCCGACCTGTCGCGCTTTCGCGCCCGGGTTCTGGTAGCCACGGTGACCGTGCTTGTCTGCTTTCTGCTCATCGCGGCACGGCTTGTCTACCTCCAGTTGGTGCGGCACGAAGACCTGCTGGAACAGGCTGAGAACAACCGCACAGCGATTGTTCCGGTGGTACCCAACCGGGGACTGATCCTTGACCGCAACGGCATTGTGCTGGCCAGCAACTACTCGGCCTACACACTCGAAGTCACACCATCGAAGGTCAGCAACCTGGATCAGACCATCGAAGAATTGTCGCAAGTCCTGGACATCACCGCACGCGACCGGCGCCGTTTCAAGAAATTGCTGGAAGAATCAAAGAGCTTTGAATCCTTGCCACTGCGCACCCGGCTTAGCGATGAGGAGGTGGCAAAATTCGCAGCCCAGCGCTTTCGCTTTCCCGGGGTTGAAATCAAGGCCCGTCTGTTCCGCAATTACCCCTATGGCGAAATGGCAAGCCACGTCATCGGCTACATCGGCCGCATCAACCCGGCCGAGAAGGAGAAGCTCGACGACTCGGACGACCAGGCCAATTACCGTGGTACGGAATACATCGGGAAACTCGGCGTCGAACAAAGTTTCGAGGGGCAATTGCATGGCACGACCGGTGTCGAATCGGTCGAGACATCGGCGGGCGGACGCGCCATGCGCAAGCTCGCCAGCAGTCCGGCCACACCCGGCAATACCGTCAAGCTGTCCATCGATATCCGGCTGCAAAGTCTGATCGAAGAGTTGTTCGGTGAGCGCCGTGGCGCGTTGGTGGCCATGGATCCCCGAACCGGTGAAATACTGGCTTTTGTCAGCAAACCCACTTTTGACCCCAATCTGTTTGTCGAAGGCATCGACAGCGAAAATTGGGAAGCCCTCAATGAATCACCCGACAAGCCGCTCTTGAATCGGGCGCTGCGCGGCACTTACCCGCCTGGCTCCACCTACAAGCCCTTTATGGCGCTGGCCGCTCTGGAGACCGAAACACGGACCCCGCAACAGACCATCTTTGATCCGGGCTTCTACATGTTCGGCAACCACCGGTTTCGTGACGACAAGGAGGGTGGGCACGGCACCGTCAATATGTACCAGTCCATTGTGCAATCCTGCGACACGTACTACTACATGCTGGCCAACGACCTGGGCGTGGACACCATTCACGAGCAGATGCAGCGCTTTGGGTTTGGTGAGCTCACCGGCATCGACATCTTTGGCGAGGTGCGCGGACTGCTGCCTTCCACTGACTGGAAACGCAGGGCCTACAAGCGCGCCGATCAGCAAAGGTGGTACGCCGGAGAAACCATCTCGCTGGGCATCGGTCAGGGCTACAACAACTTTACTGTGTTGCAACTGGCCTCCGCCACGGCGACGCTGGCCAACAACGGTGTCAAGATGAAGCCGCACCTGGTCAAGGAGGTGGTTGATATCCTGACCCACGCACCCACGGCCACGACACGCGAAGCCGTCGGTGAAGTGATCGCCAAGGCCGCCAACATAGCGATCATCAAGAACGCGATGGTGGGAGTCAACATTGAGGGCACCTCGGCCTCGGCCTTTCGCGGCGCCGGATACACCAGTGGCGGGAAAACCGGAACGGCGCAGGTGATTCAAATCAAGCAGAACGAAAAGTACGTCGCCTCCAAGACCGAGGAACGCTTTCGCGACCATGCGCTTTTCACGGCTTTTGCACCGGCCGAGGAGCCCCGGATTGCGCTGGCCATGGTGGTTGAAAATGCCGGTTTTGGTTCACAGAATGCGGCACCCATTGCCCGGCGCATCTTTGACTACTGGCTGCTCCAGCAATACCCCAGCGAGGAAGACATTGCAGCGGTACAAACCGCGCAGGCACCGGCCCCGATTGGCAAAGCACGCACACTCTCCGAAATACCCTGGCCACCACCGGCGCCCCAGGCTGGAAGGCCGCGCCCGTAGCGTCACGGGCAAAAAAAAGGGCACCGGGTCTGCCGGTGCCTTTTCTCATTTATAAACCCGAATGGGCTGTCTCCACGGTCCTTCTTCTTCCATCAAGTCGCTGCTGCCAACGCTTGGCGTGAATGTACGCGCGAAAAACCGCTCCCGTATTAGTGCTTACCCTTTCCGCAATTACCCTTTGCCCGCTGCCTGCGCATCCTCGGCGATCCACTGCGCCGCCTTCTCCGCGATCATCAGGGCTGGTGAATTGGTGTTGCCGCTGGTGATCCGCGGCATGACACCGGCATCAACCACACGCAAGCCGGCAATCAGTCCACCTCCGGCGCGCACGCGAAGACGAGAATCGACTACCGCCAGCGGGTCGTCTGCCGTACCCATCTTGGTCGTACCGACCGGATGAAAAATGGTGGTGGCAATGTCGCCAGCGAGCTTCGCCAAATCCTGGTCGCTCTGGTATTGCACATCCGGTTTCCATTCCTGCGGCTGGTACTTTGCCAACGCCGGCTGCGCAACAATGCGCCGGGTCAGCCTCAGCGAATCAGCCGCCACCTTGCGGTCGACGTCGGTGCTCAGATAATTCGGCGCAATCGCCGGCGCATCCTGAAAGTTGCCGCTGCGGATATGGACCGAACCCCGGCTGGTCGGATTCAGATTGCAGACGCTGGCGGTGAACGCGTTAAAGCTGTGCAGCGGCTCCCCAAAAGCGTCCAGGCTGAGTGGCTGCACGTGGTACTCGATGTTCGGGTAGGGCTGCGCCGGGTCGCTGCGCGTGAAGGCTCCCAGCTGTGAGGGCGCCATGCTCATCGGTCCGCTGCGCTTGAGCGCGTATTCGAGACCAATCATGGCTTTGCCCCAGAGCGTGCTGGCCTGGGTATTAAGCGTCTTGACGCCATGCACCTTGAAGACCGCACGGATCTGCAGATGATCCTGCAGGTTCGCGCCAACACCCGGTGCATCGTGCACAACGCTGATGCCATTCTTCGTCAGCAAGTCCGCCGGGCCAATGCCGGAGAGTTGCAGAATCTGCGGCGAGCCTATGCTACCCGCGCACAGAATGACTTCGGCGCTGGCACTGGCCGTGACCATTTCCGAATGGTCCCAAACCTGCACGCCAACGCAGCGCTGGCTGCCATCGGCCTGCGTTTCAAGCAGCAGCTTTGCCACCTGAGCTGCCGTCCACATCTCAAAATTGCTCCGTGCGTAACAGGTCGGACGCAAGAACGCCTTGGCCGTGCTCCAACGCCAACCCTCTCGCTGGTTCACCTCGAAATAGCCTACGCCCTCGTTGTCACCCCGATTGAAGTCATCGGTGGCAGCAATGCCGGCCTGCTGGGCGGCTTGCGCAAAGGCATCCAGCACATCCCAGCGCAGCCGCTGCTTTTCAACGCGCCATTCGCCACCGGCACGGCGATGGCGCAGCAACTTGCGGTAGTCCGTCGAACTGTCGCTCATCAGTTCCGGCGCCACACCGCGCGCGCCGTGCGCGGCATTGGCCCCGAGGTAATGATCTTCATGCAACTTGAAATAGGGCAACGAATTGTTCCAGGTCCAGGCCTCGTCACCGGTCAAGCGTGCCCACTGGTCGTAGTCGCGCGCTTGACCACGCATGTAAATCATGCCGTTGATACTGCTGCAACCGCCCAGCGTCTTGCCGCGCGGGTAACGCAACACGCGCCCGTTCAACCCCGCGTCCGGCTCCGTGCTGTAGAGCCAGTCGGTGCGCGGGTTGCCAATGCAGTACAGATAACCCACCGGAATGTGAATCCAGTGGTAGTCGTCCTTGCGCCCGGCCTCGATCAGCAGCACGCGTTTGCTGGCGTCGGCCGACAGCCGATTCGCCAGCAGGCAGCCTGCGGTGCCGGCTCCGACAATGATGTAGTCAAAGTTGGTACTCATGTTCAGCGCCCTGCCCAGTTCGGTTTGCGTTTTTCCTGAAAAGCCTTCTGCCCTTCCCTGGCGTCTTCGGTCAGGGTAAACAGGGCAATCTGGCTTTCCGTGAAAGACATCGACTCCTCAAACGCCATGGCCTCCACCTTCTTCAGCGTGTACAGGCCGCGCCGGATGGCAGCCGGCGACTTGTCCAGCAAGCGCTCCAGCAGCCACTGCAACCTGAAGTCCACATCGTCATCCACATAGTTGACCAGACCCACTTCCAGCGCTTGCGCTGCCGTGATCGGCTCGCCGGTCAGGCACATCTCGCTCAGCGTGCGTCGCGGAATCAGATGCTGCAATACGCTGAGCACCTGCGCCGGAAAAACGCCCACCTTCACCTCCGGCAGGCCAAACACGGCGTGTCGCGCCGCCACTGCCATGTCGCACATGGACATCAGACCCATGCCACCGGCCATGCAGGCTCCATTGACGCGCGCAATCAGGGGCACGTAACTGGCACGCGCAACGCGCAGCAGCTGCGCCAGATGGCCGTGCGGCTCCGAATAGTCGGTCGTAAAGGCCTGCGCCGATTGCAGATCAGCGCCGGCGCAAAAGGCTTTGGTTCCGGCTCCCGTGATGACGATGGCTCGAATATCGCGCTCCGCCTGCGCTGAGGAAATCGCCTGCGTCATGCCGGCCAATACCGCGTGGCTCATGGCGTTGCGCCGCTCTTCGCGGGTGATGATCAACCACAGTACCGGACCGCGCTGCTCAACAACAAGCTCCGGCGTCAACGAAGAAATGGATGGTTTCACTTGTCTCTCCTGTTTGCGGCATTTTGCCGCAAGCCGGTTGCCCGAATGCACTGTCCATGAACCGGACCGACGGCTAGGGGAATTCCGGAAGTATCGACGCAGGATCAGCAGAAGCTGGCGAGAATGCAACAGGTCGAAGCCAAACGCGAAAAAACATTTGATTTAGATCAACCAGAGCCCATACCATTGAACTACCCCGGTATCGGAAAGCAGCTGAAGGTTTATCCTGTCGACCAAGTAACCTTGGGTTGGCTTGAGGTTGCCGTAAGTTCGTTAAATCCGTAACCTGAAAGGCCTTGAAATGAAATTGACAAAACTCGCAGCATCCCTCGCCATCGCGGCGCTGGCTGGATTTTCAACCCAAACCATCGCAGCGGTCGACGCCGATGCGGCAGCGGCTTTGTTCAAAAAGAACGATTGCGGCAAATGCCACTCCATCGACAAATCGAAAAAGGGTCCGGCCCTGAAGAAGATCGCTGCCAAATACAAGGGCAAGGCTGACGGTCAAGCCAACATTGTGAAGAACATCACCAGCGGCTCCAAGGTCAAGCTTGACGACGGCAGTGAAGAAGAGCACAAGATCATTGACACCAAGGATCAGGCAGCGCTCAAGAATCTGGCTGACTGGGTTCTGGCGCAGTAAAAATCAGGCTGCCCCGCAGGACGCGGAATGGTTCACTTAGAATGAATTGCAAAGAGATAACGGTATCGCGCTAACCGCTTTGAGCAGTTCGTGTCGTGTCGTTTAACCTGGAAACGACGGAGAAAAAATGAAACATTCATTGGCTCGTTGGGGCATCGTAGGTTTACTGGCGGCAGCTGTCGCCGGTTGCGGCGGTGGCAGTGGCGGCGGATCCTCTCCAGCGATACCTGCGCCGCCGGTGGTCGCTGCCAATAGCGCCATCGCGGCTGCCAGCGCGCTGGCAGCCAACGACACGGCAATCAACACCGCTGCACCCTTTGCGGTCCTGCAGAGTGCCGGCATTCCTGCGGTCGTTGTCAGTGGCGCGCCCAAAGTCAACTTCGCGGTTTTCTCGAATGGTGCAGTCAAGGCGGATCTGAAGATCACGGATGTGAGCTTCGCCATCGCCAAACTGGTTCCTGGCAGCAACGGCAACCCGGATCAGTGGGTCAATTACATCTACCGCAAGGAAACGGCAACCGCCGGTGTCGGCCCGGGCGGCAGGCCTGCTCTGGCCAGCGCCATGCAGGCAACGACCGATTCCAAACAAACAGATGCTGCCCTGCTCGCGGCGCAACTGGTGTACAACACGGACGGCTACTACACCTACACCTTCAAGACCAACATCCAGGACCTGACGCAGACCAACGGTGTCGTGTTCGAACCGGCGCGCACGCACCGCGTGGCGATTCAGCTCAGCTACAAAAATGCGGCTGGCGAGGCGGTTCTGGTCAACCCCTACATTGACTTCACGCTCGACGCGGCCGGCAAGTCGGTGCTGGTCACCGATCCGGCCAAGACGCGCAAGATGACCGATGTGTCATCGTGCAATAGTTGCCACGAAAAACTGGGCCTGCATGGCGGTGGGCGCGTCGATACGCAATATTGCGTGATGTGCCACAACCCTGGCACCACCGACGCCAATAGCGGCAATGTTCTCAATCTTGCCACCATGGTGCACAAGATCCACGCTGGCAAATTGCTCTACAGCGCCGGTGAGGACTACACGATCTGGGGCTACCAGAACAGCAAGCACAGTTACGCCGATGTCGGCTTCCCGCAGGACCTGCGCAACTGCAGCAAGTGCCACTCGGCGGCCAACACCAGCACGCCACAGGGTGACAACTGGAAGAACAAACCCAGCAAGGAAGCTTGTCTGAGCTGCCACGTCAGCGCAGTGGGCTCCGCCTGGGAGACGCTGCACAAGGTCGTAGCGGTCCAGTACAGCGGCACGGGCGCCGCGGCAATATCCCTGCCGAACCAGGAATGCGTTCGCTGCCACGGCGTCGGCTCGGTGGTCTCGGCCGAGAACGTGCACTTCAACCAGGTTGAAGCGAACGCCGCCAGGTACAAGATGAACATCGAAAGTGTGGCATTCAACGACACGGCAGACCACAAGGGACGCAGCGTCACGGTCAAGTACTTCCTGTCCGATCCGACCAATGGCAATGCTGCCTACAACCTGGTCAGCACGGATTGCGTCAGCACACCGACCCTGACCTGTTCCGGCACGACAAAATTCGGCAACCTGCGCTTCTATCTGGCCTACCAGAACATGGTCGGCCAGTACGCTGCGGTAACCGAATACTCTGCCTACAACAATGGAGGCAGCACGGCCAACGGCTATGCCTACAAGGGCACGAACGATGGAAAGAATCACTACACGCTGAGCATCCCGCTGCCTGACGACACGGCCACCGCCGTTGCCACTGGCACAGCGCGCGTCGTCAGCATCGGCCAGGTCAAGGAAAACAAGTTGGCAGCCACCTCGGGTGTCAGTCCAAGGCCCGAGGTCGTACCCGCCGTACAAGTCAACATACTGGTGCAGCACACTTCGAGCGAACTCGCGCTCAGCGGCACCCTGCAGCCGCGGCGCACCATCGTTGCCAATGAGAAATGCAATGCCTGCCACAGCGCGCTGGGTGCTGCCTCGGGCTCCAACACGCTGGCCAACGCCTTCCACAGCGGCGCCCGCAACAGCGTGGATGCCTGCGTCGTCTGCCATGATGCCAACCGGGTCTCGACCACCGTCATGACCAATGGCATGGCGCTCAACGAGTCCTACCAGTTCAAACGCCTGATCCACGGTGTCCACGGCAACTCCAAGCGCACTTATCCGTTCACCAACGGCAACATGACGCAAGGCGCTTTTGACATATTGACGGGCGCCCCCATCGCACCGTGGACCGTCCCGATGAAGGACAGCTATGGACGCGCCATCGGCAGCATGGGGCCGGGCCAGAACGGCGTCGTCGGACTCAGCACGGTCGAGAATTTCGCGGCCGAAGTGGCCTGGCCGGGCGTTGGCATCAACTGCAACGCCTGCCACGTTAACAACTCGTACAAGATCGACCAGAGTCCGCTCGGTGCCGTTGTCCTGAAGAACGGCGCCACGGCAACCGGAACTGCCGTGTTTGGCGGTGCTACTGCCCTGACGGATCCGAACCAGTGGAAGGTGATCTCACCCAAGGCGGCGAGTTGCACAGCCTGCCATGACTCGGCCAAGGCAGTGGACCATGTGTCAAGTTTTGGTGGCGCGTATTTTGGCAGCCAGACCCAGGCTCAGATTGCCGGACTGCCGCGTGAGACCTGTAACGACTGCCATGCCAGCGGCGGCTCCAAGAGCGTGGACATCGTCCACGGTCAAAAATAACCGTGGACCTTTTGAAGGAATTTGGGATGCGAATCAATCGTTTAATCGCCATCGCCGGCCTGAGCCTGTTCGCGCTGCTGGCTTCGCCCGTCTGGGCTGCCGGTGAGACCGGCGCCAAGCTCTGCGTCACCTGTCACGACGAAGAAGACCTGCCCGACATGAGCCGCTCTGCGCACGGCTTCTCTGCCGACAAGCGGGTGCCGGACTGCATCACCTGTCACGGAGAAAGCCCAACGCACGCCAAGAAGCCACCAGATGCCAAGGAGCGTCCGCATCCAGACCGGATGTTCATCCGCTCTTACGCGTCCCCCGCCAATGAGCGCAGCGCCGCCTGCCTGAGCTGCCACCAGAAAGATGCCAAGCGCGCACTGTGGGCTGGCAGCCAGCACCCGGGTGCCGACATTGCCTGCAACTCGTGCCACAAGATCCACGGCAACCGCGACAAGGTGATGAACAAGGCGAGCCAGGCCGAGGTTTGCTACACCTGCCACAAGGAGCAGCGCAGCCAGATGAACAAGGCCTCGCACCATCCGGTGGTTGAAGGCAAGATGACCTGCGCGGACTGCCATAACGTGCACGGCTCGGCCGGCCCCAAACTGGTCAAGCGCGACAGCACCAATGCCACCTGCTACACGTGTCACGCCGAAAAGCGTGGGCCCTTTGTGCATCAGCATGAGCCGGTCGCTGAAGACTGTTCCAACTGCCACAACCCGCACGGCAGCACGGTTGCGGCCATGCTCAAGAGCCGCCCACCTCTGCTGTGCCAGCAATGCCATACACCGCACGTGGCTGGTGGCGTCGGCGCCGTCGCTGGCCAGCCTGGTGTATCCAGTGCTGCTGCCGGCCTGACCGCACCGCTGATCAACGCCACAACCAACGGCAAGAATGTCGTCAACCTGTGGCAGGGTCGCAGCTGCCTGAACTGCCACACGCAGATTCACGGTTCCAACAACCCGTCGGTCAGCAACCCGACGCCCCAGCTGATGCTGCGCTGAAGTACCGAGAGCCATCATGATCCAATCTGATTCTTCCCTCCGCTTCCATCGCAGCCTGCTGGCGCTGGCGCTCATTGGCGCATTTGTTCCTGTGCAGGCGCACGCCGAAGGTGACGACGCGGCACCCGTGACCACGCTGACTTTTGGCCTGGGTGCGCTCAGCGGCGACAGCGCCGAGCACGCCATGTTCGGCCAGTACAACGGTCTGCGCCCGGACCGCAGTTTGTTCGGCACTTTTGGTTTTGAGTACAGCCTGCGCGATCAGGACAACAGCAACTGGCTGCAGATTGAAGGCTCCAATTTGTTGAGCAACACGCGTGAGCTCAGTCTCGTCAAGAAGGACCCGGGCAACTGGAAGCTCAGCGCTTCCTACGGCGAACTGGTCCGTTACGACCCGA
>CAIYMN010000092.1 GCA_903927295.1 uncultured beta proteobacterium
GTCGACCTGGTCGTCCATCCCGGCGAAATCGTCACCGTGATCGGTCCGAACGGAGCGGGCAAGTCAACCCTGCTGATGGCGTCCATCGGACTGCTGCCCAGCAAGGGCGAAATCCGGCTTGATGGCAGCGTGATCCGCCGCCCCTCGGTTCATGCGCTGGTGGCGGGCGGCGCCGCGCTGGTGCCGGAGCGGCGCGAACTGTTTGGTGAGATGTCGGTGCAGGACAACCTCTTGATGGGAGGTTTTTCACGCTGGCGGCGTGGGCTGCGCGACCAGAACGAATGCCGGGACGAGGTGTATGCAATTTTCCCGCGCCTGGATGAGCGGCGTACCCAGATGGCTTCCACGCTGTCTGGCGGCGAGCGGCAAATGCTGGCGATTGGCCGAGCACTGATGGCCAAGCCGAAGCTGCTGATGCTTGATGAGCCATCGCTGGGTCTGGCGCCCAACATCGTGCGCGAGGTGCTGCAGGTGGTGGTGAGCCTGCGTCAGCATGGCGTCTCTATCCTGTTGGTCGAGCAAAACGCGCGCGCTGCGCTCGCCGTGGCAGACCGGGCCTACGTGCTGGAAATGGGAAGCATCGCTCTCACCGGCAAGTCGAGCGACTTGGCGAGCGATCCGCGCATCATCGAAACCTATCTCGGTATTGGTGGCCGCAAGGCGGCTACGCCGCTCTAATAGTTGTCATGCCGGACTTGATCCGGCATCCAGAAGATCATGCCCCAGACTCGCCGGATGAGCTTGGGAACTCATATCATGACTGAGTGACTCTGTCGGTTGGTGGTCAATGTGAGGCATTCTCTCCTTTTGCCGCTGCAGGTCAAACCAATTCCGCGTACCACTTTGAATATTGGAGGGATAACATGAATTTGCGATCATGGTGGCGGCTTGCTGTGTATTGTCTTGTCCTTTGCTCCATCTCAGAGGTATCGATCATCGTGTACTCGCATAACCAGATGGCGGGCCTATATCCGCCCGACGCCGATTCGATTGCCATTCCGATCTATACCACTGTGTTGACCATGCTCGTCAGTGCCATCCCTTTGTCCATCCTTTCGTTCCTGCCGCAGGCGAAATATTTGAGTAAAAGCCTGTCACGCTCCCCGTGGCTGCGGATCCTTGCGGGTGCAGTCATCTTCGGGCTATATGGGTTTGGGATCCTCTTTGCCTTGGGCGGCTCTGTCAGTGTGCTGGATCAAAATCACTATCCAATCGGAGCATCACACATCTTGCTGCTGGCAGTGATGTGCTGGTTTGCATATTTCGATGTGCGATGGTTTCTATCGTCAAAGAAGTGTCGCGAGTACGCACAAAGCAATGGGCAGCAGGAAAGTGAGATTTGAGTCGATGCGTTCCACTGGATTGCTTGGGTCTTGGTCGGTCCTGATCTTTTTTGTTCTCGCGATTCTTGCTGCATGCAACTCGCAGCGATCCCCTGCCTGCAACGACCCGTCTGTGATTTCTGCCATCGAGAGAAACGTCAACGAAATTGTGGAAAGTGAACTGTCGGCGGGGATCGCAGAGCCAACACTTCTCGCGAGCGCCAGAAAGGTGTTTCAGCTTCACGTCGAACGCCTGCGCACTATCAGCACTGACGATGCCAAAAAGAGGGTCACTTGTACGGGGACATTGGTTGCTAGTCTGAATCCATCTGCTGGAAAGGAAGATCATCAAACACGTCTGCGTAGTCTTGCCAAAAATCTAAGAGTGGCGGAAACGGTTACGGTAGATGGTGGGCAGCTAAGAACTGAAATTCATTTTGCCGCAGTCAGCGCTGCCGACACCCATGCGTTGTCGGTCGGGCTAACCGAGCGTAGCCCTTTGGTGCACAGGCTTCCCACCATGGCCAGAATGACGTCGCCTGAATCAGGACTGCCAATGGGCGTGATGTCGCCGAACCTGCTTGAGTTACCTGATCTCGCCGCCTTGGCGACCATCCTGCTTGATCAAGTGTACGGATCCCCCGACAAGGACCTTGGCTGCCGCTTGGTCAGCGCTGGTAATGACCTCTATTGCATGGAGATTGCCCACTCATCCATCAAGAACACCGCAGACGGCAAGCGACTTTATGCCGTCGCCACTGGCCGCGCCATCAATAGCGCTCATGTCACCCCGGGCCTAGTTGAAGCATTTGTCGTTGACGACAAAGGTGGGCAGGCCAGACTGGCTGCGAAGTCCCCGCGGCTTCAAATGGGTTCATGGGGCGAGGCACCCGACAACTGGAAGTTGACGCTCCTTGGCGCCAAGGGCAATTGGGGCTGGACGGCCCATGAACATTACCAGCAAAATGGTTTCAGCGTTGATGAGACCGTCTTCTTGGGGCAGCACGACGGATCCATTCACAAGCTGGCACAGGTGCCCACAGACTATGACGACACCGGCAACTGCGAGGACAAGAAGTGCGAGCGATCAATGTCGGCGTTCAAATCCAGCGTGCGCATTGAGCCAGTTCCATCCAATGCCACTTTCTATCCGCTCCTCGTTACGGTCAATGGAAGGTACAAAGCAAAGCAGATTAATTCAAGGACTTGGAAGTTGGTCTTTGACGAGCACAAGCATCAGTACGCTTATCCGCCAGTTTGGCCGCTTGTCGGCCTTTATTAATGACACCCAAAACCATCTATTACCTTCCAGGGCATGGAGGCCGGTTAGGGACGGGGCTTGGAGAAGCGCTTCTGAACCGCGACTACAACGTTTCTGGTCGGGAAACTGTCGGTGAATTCAAAGACATTCCGTTTTCACAACAGATCGCCATCATTGCGCAGGACCTCACTACCCATTACTGGCACGAGGAAGCGCGGGTCATTGCCAACTCTTTCGGTGCCTACCTGTTTCTGAATGCTCAGACCCTCATGAAACCCTACATCGGCAAAGTCTTATTGCTCTCGCCCATCGTAGGAGAGTTTTCAAACGAAGACAACGGATTGGGTTTTATTCCTCCGCACTCCGGGCGACTGGCGCAACTGGCAGAAGCTGGCACCTACCCTGTCCCTCGGCATTGCGAAATTCATGTGGGTGAACATGACTGGCAGAGTAATCCAGCCAACGTGACAAAGCTAGCAGGCCTTTTGGGGTTGAGCGCAACCGTTGTGCGGGGTGGGGGACATATGCTCGATAAGCGATATGTCTCAACCGTACTTGAAACGTGGTTAGGCGTGGCTGGTGCCGGCGCCGCCGCTCCAGATTGAGGATAAATTCGAGATCCTTCTCTTCAGAGGACTTCAACAGAATCGAACATCTTGGACCCGTACCGCGCAACAGCATTCCTGGGGCTGGTCCATCCGCTGATTGGTCGGTGGAGAGTGCGACTGCTGCATTCCGTAGCCGCAAATCGCTTTGCTGGCTTTTCTGGATAACCGGCCTCAATATCAAATCGACTGAAAGCGGCGGACGTGAGTGACCGTGTCGTGCCAACCTTCTCAACGCCAACAATTTTATACACCGCATGGACTTTGTCATCAACGATTACGGCGACAGCCTGCAACGGCGGCTCGTTGATTCTTGAAACAGAAAAGTCGTACTTCGAGTCGGTCGGTTGGACGAGCGTGTACTCCTCTATCGAGGCACCCGCTTTGCGCAATGCTGCGGTCTTGCGATTGCCATGTCGCAACAGCAAAAGTGATTGGGGGTCGATACCCAGTTCCGCTGCGATCGTCGATGCCAGATTCATGGTTGCTCACTTCCAAAAGAAATTGCTTTCATCGATTGTAAGCGCTCCAGCAACCACAGTTGATCAATGCGCCGTTTCACCCACCAAATCTGTTACGCGCAGATTCCAAGGCAGCAGTGCCTCCACGGCGTCGGCGCTTTTGGCCGCAGGCAAATCACGCAGCACCCGACGCAGCCA
>CAIYMN010000093.1 GCA_903927295.1 uncultured beta proteobacterium
ACCGCTTGCGTGAACATTCCAAGTTGCTGGCACATCAGGATAAATTGGCGCGAGACGCTGCGGATGGCCGCACCGTTGTCTTTACGGAAGTTGGCAATTGTTTTGAAGTCAGGTGTCAGGCGACCCGTCAACCACATCAACTCAACATTGCGTTGGGCTTCCCTTTCCAGACGGCGGCTCGACTGGATGCGGTTGAGGTAGCCATAGATGTAAATCTTCAGCAGTGCAGCAGGGTGATATGAGGGGCGTCCAGTCATCGCTGGATTGATTCCCTCGAACTTCAGTGCAGCCAGATCGAGTTCATCTACAAACACGTCGATGACCCGAACTGGGTTGTTCTCTGAAACGTAGTCATCGAGTTGCTCCGGGAGCAAAAGAGCTTGCGTGCGATCGACACCTTCAATGAAACGTTTCATCCAGATTCCCCTGCGTGCAACCTGATCTTTCAATAACGTTTGAGCGTGCCGATTGTTTACTTTATGACCGGGAAAATGGAAATATATCCAATGACGTTTTTACACGGTCTCGGTCGGATCCCGTCGGCCACGACCGTCAGCTTCGGGGTAACTGGTTTTGGTGGTCCAGTATCATCATCCGATCAGAATGCATGTGAATAAATCGAGACTGCTGTATCACAAACAAGCGGAAATACCTTGGCCAAATTGGTCAACGCGACCCAATGGTCGCTGTGTTCGTTAAATTTCCCAATTGGGCGCAGCCCCAATGGTCAATGTCCGAGAATTCGGAAAAGTGATGGGCACGGTTTGGGCACAGAATGGGCACAAAGTGGGCACAAAACAAAAAAGGCCAACCTAAGTTAGCCTTTACTGTAACGGGACGCCCCGTACTTATTGGTTGCGCGAGCAGGATTTGAACCTGCGACCTTGGTTATGAGGGTTATTCAACAACCATGTATTTATACACCGTTATTTGCGCAATAGTGGCCTAAGTCGTTGTCACTACTGAATATATTTGAAGCGCGACCAGTCGTCCCCCAGACCCTTTGATCTCAGAAGACGACACTGAAAACCAATTTGGTCTCGCCACCAACCGCTCGGTCAAACCTCAGTTGCGACCATTGCGACGTTGATTTTGAAAGATCAATCACACGGTTAGTCAAGGAAATCCTAGTCTACGTTCATCATAATGCAGAGCCTAGCCGATCTGTCCGATCCACGATTTGTTGCAACACCGCAAGTCCTTGAAAAGTTTGAATTAATTTTGAATTGTTCAACTAAGCACTGTATATTTAGCTTAAAGTGTCGTTTTAGACTTTTTCAAGACAGCTTATGTCAACGCGCCTCGAAATCCCCTCGCAAGATGTTCAGCGTCGCCTTTCCACGGACAACCCGTGGTGGCGGGTGGGACAAGGCATCGACGCCGAGGAGTCTGCCTGGCCGCGACGAGCCTATTTCCAGCAATTTGCGAGCCTCGCTATTGACATCTCGGTGCGTCGAGCCGTGGTGCTCATCGGACCACGGCGCGTCGGTAAGACCGTCATGCTCAAGCATTTGGTAGCCAGACTCCTCGCGGAGGGAGCCTCCGGAACCGATGTTCTCTTTCTGTCACTGGACACACCACTTTACTCCGGCCGCTCGCTTGAAAGTCTGGTCCAACTGTTCATCGATCTACAGCAGCACCCGGCAGGCAAACCCCTGTGGGTGTTGTTTGACGAGGTGCAATATCTCAAGGACTGGGAAGTACACCTCAAGTCGCTGGTCGACACCTACCCCAACATACGGTTCGTCGCCAGCGGGTCGGCCGCCGCCGCCTTGCGCATGAAAAGCCGTGAGTCCGGTGCCGGTCGATTCACCGAGTTCATTTTGCCGCCGCTCACTTTCGCAGAATACCTGTTATTTGCAGGACAGGAATCGGCACTGATCGTCGCACCTCCTGCACAAGGCGATGGTGCACCGAGCTACCGCGCGACGGATATTCATGCCCTCAACGTCGAGTTTGTGAATTACCTGAATTACGGCGGCTTCCCCGAGGCTGTTATGAACCCGGCGGTGCGCGCCAACCCGGCCCGTTTTCTGCGACAAGACGTTGTGGACAAGGTTTTGCTCAAGGATTTACCAAGCCTGTACGGCATTGGAGACACGCAGGAGCTGAACCGGTTCTTCAACGTACTTGCCTTCAATACAGGGAACGAAATCGGTCTTGAGGATCTCAGTAAACACTCTGGAATTGCAAAGGCGAAGCTGGGCGACTATCTGCAATACCTGGAAGCAGCGTTCCTGATTCGGCGTGTGCATCGCATTGATGACAACGCCGTACGCATGCAACGCGCCAGAACTTTCAAGGTATACCTCACCAACCCCTCTATCCGTGCCGCCCTGTTCGGGATGGTTCAGGCTGAAGACGATGCGATGGGCAACCTGGCGGAAACTGCTGTCTGGAGCCAATGGTTGCACAGTGCAGAAATTAGCCGCTCGTTGCACTACGCACGCTGGAAAGTTGGCAGGCAAGATCTGGAAGTGGACATTGTCTCACTGGATCTTCGCACCCAGAAGCCCCGATTTGCAGTTGAAATCAAATGGTCAGACCGCATCCACAACACGCTAAGCGAATTGCGGGGTATACGTGAACTTGCCGGAAAGAACCCTTTGGTCCGCATGCCGTTGGTCACAACCCGTACATACACCGGTAAAACGAACCTTGGCGGCATCGAAATTGAATTCATGCCGGTGGCAGTGCACTGCTACACCGTAGCCCGTAACCTGCTTCGTGGCAGCTGACTTTTCACACCCGTTTGAGCCGGAATTGTTGGCGCCAACGAGCACTCCTGTTCAGTCGACTGACGCTTGACTTTTATAGACCAGTCTATATACTGGTCTATATATTCATTCAGAGGCTGACAATGAACATAGAAGTTGGGTCATACGAGGCGAAGACGAAACTGCCGGAGCTCTTGCGCGGTGTTCAGGGCGGTAACCGCTATACCATCACTCTGCGGGGAGAAGCCATAGCCGATCTCGTGCCGGCGCAGGGCAACAAGCTCCCGGATGTCGCTGCGGCCGTTGATGAAATGCGCTCCTTCATGCGAGCCCGCAAGCCGCTGGTCGATTTAGATTTGAAGGCCCTTATTAGTGAGGGGCGGTCATGAAATTTGTCCTGGACGCATCTGTTGCGCTGCTCTGGCTAGTTCCTCAAACTAACCCATCAGGCACGGACTATGCCGATGCAGTCCTGAACACGCTAAAGGAATCGCAGGCTGTTGCGCCAGCGCTGTTGGCGCTGGAAGTAGCCAACGTTGTCGCTAAAGTCGAGTCCAAAGGTCTCGTGACTGAAGCCGACTCGCAACGCTTCATTACCCTGCTTGGGCAACTCAACATCGTGACCGACCAGGCAACCGCGACGCAGGCGCTAGGCGATACCTTGAACCTCGCTCGACGCTATAAACTGTCAGCGTACGACGCTGCCTATTTGGAACTTGCGCTGCGCATGGGTCTGCCGCTAGCAACACTTGATGCAGATCTCGCGAAGGCGACTACTATGGCTGGTGTTCCAATCTTCGGCACTCACTGAATCATGAGCAAAACCGTAATACACGGTAGCCCATAACCTGCTTCGTCGGAGCTGAATTTTCATACGCGTTTGAACCGAAATGAGTAGAAGCCGCCGAAATACCCCCATCTTCGGGCACACCAATGCACGTTCTGAAGCAACTGACAAGCGTCTTTGGCACAAACGATGGCGCTCGCGTGAACGCGGGCAGCTGTCAGTCCTTCCCTACGGATCCGAGCATATCGAGACGCTGCGCCATGAAGTATCCAGCACTTGGGTCATGGCCAAGGACGGCAAATCCTGGTTCAGTCCGGACAGGCAGCGGGAGGTGGCCGAGCAGATTTCATCGTGGCGCGCCAAGCTTCTTCCTGAACGCAAGATGTTGCAGGCGCGCTTGCTGGCGAAGTGGCGATCAAAATAGGCGGCGCGATCGGCGTGGCTTCCAATACTGAGCGGGATGCACTCGCCTTGTTGCGCGCCGAGAACTCCCGGCTGGTCGCCTTGCTGGAGAGCAAGGGAATTGATTGGCGCGCGCCGACAAGGCCGGCACCATCGTTGGCCGAAGAGACTGCACCCTCAAAGTTCAACACCGTCGAGAAAGTCGCCCTCTTTCGCCGCCTGTTCCGCGGTCGAACCGACGTCTACCCCATCCGCTGGCATGGCAAGACCAGTGGAAAGTCGGGTTACACCCCGGCCTGCGCCAATGAGTGGCTGGCGGGTGTTTGCATAAAACCACGCGGAAAATGCGCGGATTGTGATCATCGCGTGCTGATGGAGCTGTCGGATTCGACTATCTACGACCACCTCGCGGGCGAGCACACCATCGGCGTCTACCCGCTCTTGTCCAACGATTCGTGCCATTTCCTGGCGGTCGATTTCGACAAAGCCGACTGGAAAGAAGACGCGCTGGCGTTCGGCCAGGCGTGCCAGGACCTCGGTGTGTCAGTGGCTCTGGAAATCTCGCGGTCTGGCAACGGGGCACATGCCTGGGTGTTTTTCACCACAAGCGTGTCCGCGCGTGACGCCAGGCGTCTGGGCACCGCTCTCATCAGCCACACGTGCGCCCGCACCCGACAACTGAAGCTCGAATCCTATGACCGCCTGTTTCCAAACCAGGACACCCTGCCCAAGGGCGGTTTCGGCAATCTGATTGCCCTGCCACTGCAAAAAATCCCGCGTGAAAACGGATGTAGTGTGTTCGTGGACAAAACACTGCGCCCGTATCCGGATCAATGGGCCTTTTTGGCGTCCGTCCAACCGATGGCGCCCCACGACATCGAGCCCACCATCCTGAGGGCGACCGGGGGCGTCCATCCGTTGGATGTCACGTTCATTGACGAAGAAGACTTCAAGGAGCCTTGGAAGCGGACCGCCCCCACAACGAAGAAACTGGTCGGCACTATGCCAAACGTGCTCACAGTGACGCTGTCTAATTTGATCTACTTCGAGAAAGCGCAGCTGCCGCACGCGCTCGCCAACCGACTGATCCGCCTGGCGGCCTTCCAAAATCCGGCATTCTATAAAGCACAGGCCATGCGAATGTCGGTCTGGAAGACGCCGCGCGTCATCGCCTGCGCGGAAAACTTTCCTGCTCATATTGCGTTGCCGCGCGGTTGCCTGGGCGCAGCGCTGGACTTACTGAAAGACAACGGCATCCGATGTGATCTGGCTGATCAGCGCTTTGTCGGAACTTCGCTTGACGTCGCCTTTGCCGGAATGCTGCGCGCAGATCAGGACGCGGCGGTGGCCGCGCTGCTATTACATGACGCCGGCGTGCTGTGCGCCCCGACCGCCTTCGGCAAGACCGTGACGGCGGCGGCCATGATTGCGAGGCGTGGTGTCAATACCTTGATCCTGGTACACCGCACCGAACTACTTCGACAATGGCAGGAGCGCCTTCAGTCTTTCCTGGGGCTGGGCAAGGACGTCGTTGGCACGATCGGCGCCGGCAAATCCCGACCGACCGGCAAGATCGACATCGCGGTGATGCAGTCCCTGTCTCGCCAGGGTGAGATTAACCCCGTGGTCGAGAACTATGGCCATGTCATAGTTGATGAGTGCCATCACATTGGGGCCGTTTCGTTTGATAGGCTACTGAAGGCCGTCAAGGCAAAGTACGTGCTCGGACTGACCGCGACGCCTATCCGCCGCGACGGCCAGCAGCCGATCATCTTCATGCAATGCGGGCCGATCCGGCACACGGCCACAAGGTCGGCGAGTGCGCCACATGACTTGGAGGTCATCCCACATTTGATGACTTCCCAAATTGAGCTACCTCAGGAGGCTGGAATTCAGGATGTGTTCCGCCACCTCGCCAACGATCTGGGCCGCACAGCGGCCATTGCAGCAGAAGTTGCGCAGTCCTACGGCCAAGGGAGAAAGGTTCTGGTATTGACCGAGCGAACTGAACATCTGCACGCCATCGTTGCTGCACTCGCGGGAAGAGTACCGGCACCGTTCGTGTTGCACGGTCGGATGTCAAAGAAACAGCGCGCTGCCCTGCTCACCGAGCTCGAAGGGTTGGCACCCGATGCGCCTCGAATCCTGATCGCCACAGGGAAACTGGTGGGCGAGGGTTTCGACCACCCTCCCCTGGACACACTGGTACTTGCAATGCCGATCTCCTGGAAAGGCACTTTGCAGCAGTATTCGGGCCGCCTTCACCGCGAACACGCGACAAAAGCGTCGGTACGTGTCATCGATTTCGTGGACACCGGTCATCCCGCGCTGATGCGTATGTGGGACAAACGTCGACGCGGGTATCTGGCTATGGGGTACCGGATGGCATAGCTGCTGCGGCAGCGTCCTGACCACAGCCCTGTTGCGGCCAACCACCTTTGGACCCAGGCTGCCGATTTTCAGGGACCAAGCCCGATGCAACTGAAATGGTTGCTGGGTGCCGGACGTAGGACTGTCATAGGGGGTCCGTCTAAAGTCGCCGGCCTGG
This sequence comes from uncultured beta proteobacterium, assembly GCA_903927295.1. Taxonomy (GTDB): domain Bacteria; phylum Pseudomonadota; class Gammaproteobacteria; order Burkholderiales; family Burkholderiaceae_C; genus Rhodoferax. The sequence goes on from CAIYMN010000093.1 coordinate 6,455, forward strand.
GTCAAAATCAAGTCGGCGCCAACGGGTCATGCCTCCACTGGGCGTTCGGGTGGCGCAGGCGCAACCCGATAAAGTCGCGCAACGCGACTGAACTCCAGTAACGCAGTTTCCAACAGCTCCGCCCAATTGTGTACTTCTATTACTGCCGTTGGCAACGGATTCAGACTACAGGTTGAGTCCGTCTCATCAGCAGTGACCAAGATCTTCTTCTCAAAGTGGGCGGCAACGTCAATCAGTGCCGCTTGCCACGGCTCAAGCAGACCAAACCGAAACCCATGGATGCCTCCAGACTGAACGCCACCCTGGCGGTTGTCGCCGTGTGTAGCGTCCACGCGCCCTTTGGTCACGAAGCCCTCTGACTTTGGCCGATCAGGTGTAAATAAGACATGCACTGGATCCCCTTTTGGGGCTGCTGCTCGGGCGATGTGGGAATTGAAGGAAACCGCTTCACCGTCCACAGTCACATCAAAACCTTCCTGTTTTTGATACACGAAGGTTCTCGCTGGGCCGGTGTTTACTCCATGGCTCCTTTCAAATTCCCGGATGTCATGCTTCAGCGTACGGGAAGTCGCCATCAAATTGGCCACTTCATCAAGCACCTGGGAACTGACCGTAAGAGCGGACAGCACCTGCCTGATCACAAGCTCTTCCGATGCATCGACCCTGATCACACCGTCTCCTGTTTGTTCAGGAAAAAGAGGCGCCTGTATTTGTCGTGGCAACGGCGCTTCAATTGCAAAATTTCCATCTACTACAACCAATGGGAACGTTTCTGCGAAGTCGCCTTGGCTCAGAAATGCCAAGTCGGGTTGGTTGGCCGCAGCGACTTCAGCTCGATTCTGGGCCCGACGCCGTAAGGCCTTGATACTGGGCTGCGCCGCCAAAGAGATGCCCAACGGAATTTGGATATTTGGCATTAGATTTCCTCCCTTGCAACAAGTACAGAACCCAGCAACAGCATCCACCAGTGAAAACCCATCATGCTGATGGTGGCACCGCTGGACTTTGCAGCGTCGACACCCTTTGATGAAAGCATCAATCGATGCGCGGCGCGTCCACCGCGCTGTCTGCACGGCACAGGGGGAATATCAAGTTGCTTTAGTTGCATGGCAAGCGGTGCAGCCCCCTCCATGCTGGACGCCGCTAAAGATTTGCGTGAAACGCCAAGCTTCAAGAGCAAATTGACGATGCGAGCTGCGGGCCTGGGATTGACCAAGGCCAGGAACTCATCAACCTGACAAGCGGACCAGTCCTGCCAGAGCTGAAGCATTGCCTTGTAGTCCCCCTCACCAACCCTGCGGCCCAAATGCTTGGCAAAGAGCTGGTATTTCTCTTGCCTTGCTGCACGCGCCCAAAGAAAAAATGCAACCAGGGCGAGGCACTGCTTACGTGTAGTCAGTGTCACTTCCTGCTTGACAAGTTGCCTGAGCAGCATTGCCTGGATCATTTCCTCGACGACCGTGCTGACAAGATCTGCTGAAACACTGAATTCACTTGCAACAGACTGGAGCTTGAAGCCATCTGCAACCCTCCAGACAATGGCCTCTCGCATTTGAACGCCGATGTCGCGAGAGTGCTGAGGTGGCCCGTCCTGGACTATGCGGGGCGGAATCGGGGGACGAGCTCCGAGCACTCCCTCTACGATATCTTGAAATGCCGTGATCGATACGCCGTCCAGGTGCATGGAGAACCAGGCATCTGGCCTTGCTTCCTTTGACACGAATCCAATTGCGTCTTCGATTTGATGAATGTAGGGCACACTGGAGCCTGGGCCAGCGTGCCCACCTTGGGCGGACATTTGGTACCAGCGCAAAGCATCAGTTTCCACTGGCTGCTCCTTCCAAGACTTCGCGGGCTCGGTTTGAGAACGCCGAGTGACGCAGGTCGTAAAAGCTCGCAGTGGGGTCTCCCGTCGCCCATTTGAGCGCGTCGTTCATCAGTTGAGCTGTCAACAATTGCGCGTGACGCTTATCGGGTTGCTGTGGTTGTCCGAGCAGCAGGTCCTCCAGGTCAGCGTCATCCTCCAATTCACGCAAGCTCAGCATTTGCAGCAAAAGTCGCTTCAAGACCTCGTCGGCAAGGTCTTCCTGTCGACGTAGAGACTCGACCTTTCCGACACCGTCGCGCTGGCGCGTATATAAAGCAACAAACATGGGATCCGCCTTGTGGACATCACACATTCGTATGCACCACAGTTCGACAGTGCGAATCGGAATGTGGTACCCAAAAACCAATCCGAGCTTGGCCTGGAGTGCAACCCGCGGCGTGGGGGCAACAGTGTCCACGTAGCTCAGAGCGAGCTCAAGTTCGTGATGCCATACCACTGCTGCCGCTGGCGGAAGCAATTCCTTCGACCCAGATAACGCGCGTGGCAAATGATCAAAGCCACAAATCATCAGATACCTGTGGAATGCCAGCAGGAAAGCTTCGAATTTGGAACGCTGCGATGCTGTAATGTTCTGAAGAAGTTGTACGTAGATCTCGTGAAAATCAGCACCATCGAGGCTGTCTATATCCTTGGCCAAAAAGGTCCTTACCAAGTCACAAATTCCCTGCCGCAAATACTCATAAATGGTTATTGGCGCCCACAAATCACCGCGCACTCCCCCCGTCCTGATGGCGTGCTGCACGGCCCCAAGCGTAATCACCTGAACGCGCCCCGCCTCGGCGGCAACCGGCAGTGTTTGCTGGATGCGAACAAGGATTTTGTCGCGGCCAGCGTTCTTGGCACCCTTGGTGCGGCTTACTTGGCCTGCATAGACTGTCAAAGAATCAAAGATTTCAGCATTGCCTGTTTGTCTGATCGTTGTTTGCGCCAGAGCAAGGCCATCCTCAGCAGGATCCATTGAAACTGGATTTGGCACACACTGTGGCTCGCCACTAGCCCGTCTTGCTAAAGCGGCTCGGGGAAGAACCTGAAATGTATTGATGCCAATAGTGTGATCGAACACAGGCCCCGGTGTGTACGGGTACCACCAACTCTGCGCGTCATTGAGGAAACCTTTCCAGGTGCAATGTGATGGACGCAGCGGATGTATGCCGCGCAGCACTTCAGTTGCCCAGCGCCAATCTTCAGTGCGAACACAGCTTCCGCCGTTTAGTGCAACGGCAGCAGCTGTCTGTAGAGAGATTTTTCGGCGGTCCCGCCACCCGCCAGCACAATCGAACTCCAGGTAGAAATCGTTACCATCGCGATGAGTTTTGGACCTACTGGATGTGGCGGCAATGAGCCTGTTACGGTCCAGAATCTGATCGTTGACTACCAGAAGCAGGATCAGCTTTCCACCCGGAGGAGCTCCCCTGCAGTTATCCACAAAGGCAATAACCTGCGCGTGGCGCTGCTCTGCCGCCGGGTGCGCCGGCGTCAGCTCAATCACTCGGCCGGACAGACCACGATCCGTGATTTTGAGGCCCGCCGGGAAATCCGCCTTTTGGGGCGCTGGAACAGGAATGTCATTTTTCATCGCGGGCCCCCTTCAGCTTTTTGGGCGTCTGCAAGTTCAGAGTCGCGATCACCGCCTCCATCGCGGCAGCAAGGGTCGCCATCGAGCGGTTCAATGTCTTCAGGGAGCGGCTGGTTCCTGGTGGAATGCTGTCAAACTGATGGCGCATCAAGTAATCCATCACCACCTGCTCAACATCCTGCTCCATCAACTTCAGAGGCCAGAATTGGCGGCTGAAATTTGGCTGCAGGCGAATGTTGTCAGGAAGAACTTCGAACCATGTCTTGTACCCAATTGGTGTCAGGTGTCCCAACGCGTCGATCGAGAAGACTTGACCATCAGCGGCACCCTGCAGGGCGCTTTCAATCTTGTCTGCCAGTTCAATGCTGCTGGCATCCACCAGCATGCGAAGTGACACAACAGATTCACGACATAGTGATACCCACTCATTGGCGGCAACGCACAGGATTGTCAGGACAGGCACGCCTGGTCCTTGATGTTCGTGAATTTCCTTGTCATTGAATTTGGCAAGCCCACCTGCCCTCACTTCCTTAAAATTGATTTCATACGTCAGCCAGCGGCGCAACGCAAGCGCCAGTGCAAGAAGCATGGCAAACCACTCCGCATGAACCCTCAAGAATTCACACACGCTTTCAAAGGAATCCACGGTCGGATCAATATTGTCTGCACGGTCGCAGAAAAAATTGAGGCACCGCGTGATGCTCTCGCTAGTTGGTACTGTGGGGGTTCCGATGAGCTCGCGTCTGGAGTGGGGCGCAGGTTTGGGCCAACCCAGTAATTCGCAGGATCGCTCAGTGACCTTATGAATGGAATCGGAGCTACAGGCGCCGTAGGCTCTTCGCCCCCGTGTAACCAGGAAGTGGGAATTAGTCGCCAACGCCACTGGCCATCGGTGCTGTCCCTCCTGCAAAAGGAGTGTGGGCAGCGACTCTTGCATGCGCCTGGCAGTGACTCGATAGCCGCCACCCTCCACAACCGCTGCGCGCGGATGATGCCCAACTGGGCCGGTCAATCCTTCAACGTTGGTTGCAACACCTTTTGATGCGCGGTCCATTTCCAGGAGAAGCTGAAGGAACGGCGGACTTAAGCGAATCGTCACAACTTGGGTTGTCGTCTCGTACAAGGCTGCCTTCCCCGCTTCTACCTTGGCGCCCCGTTCGAGAATGCGGTACAAGACTTGGCAGTAACTGCCACTTTCCAAATCGAGCCAGCCAAGCGCGTGGGCGGGTGGGGTGGCCCCTCTCTTTATAGGGATCAGCAAGACCCCGGCCGAGGGAATGTGACTGACAATTTCCAGCGCCACCAACAGGGCGCCGCGGTCACCCGCTTGCGCTTTGTTCATAATTTTTCGACCGGCGTAAAGCAATCCGGCTTTTGACAACGTGCCATAACCCCCGGCGGCAGCGACGGCGTCTAAAGTTGAAAAGTCGATCAGGTTCTCGACGCGTCGTCTGAATAACTTATTGAAGACAGCAATTGGACTTTGTGGTTTTACCAAGCGAACCAGCTCGGCGGCAAGGCCATATTCCGCAGCCGCCTTGCGATTCGTTTGCAGAGCCTCATTCAGACCGACGCGCGCCTTGTTCAGCGCTCGCGCTTGTGCAGCAGCCGACCAACCCTGCGCCTGCCTCCCCTGAGGGTAGAGCAAGCCTTGACGAATCTTTGCAATCGAGCTTGCAGTTGGTTGATAGTTCGCAATCAGGCGCCGCACACAATGGATGCCGAAAACTTTGAGCAGAACTGTATCGAGCTGACGATGATTGCGGATAGCTGCACCAAGCTCACGGGCCAGCCCGTACGTCAGGTAAATTCCCTTGCGCCGACTGAGTGAAACCACAACCCCACCGTCAGCCGCACTGACTGCCACTGACGACGCACACTCATGGATTTTTGCCTGCAGTTGGGCAACACTTGGCAGTTCCAATTCCATGGCACGCAGCGCTTCTGCAAGCCCAATCAACGCATCCTCACGGGCCGGCAAATCGATTGGAGCATCTAGCATGACCCGCATCGATTGCTCAATCTGCTGAACTGTCTTCAACCCAGGGGGACAGCCATCAGAATCAGATTCTTGACCTGAGGTTGATTTCTCACCCTCCGCAATGGAGCCTACATTGGCGGCTTCTACAGATGGAGTAACGTGTTGGTTTCCCAAGCCCAGTACTGGGCCAGTCTCTGATCCTGGCGGCGGCTGCTCCAGGAGTTCCCTCTCAGGGCTGTCCCCAGAGGCGTCAAACAAGGTCTTTTGCTGCCAATTTGCAGACAGTGTTGCGATCGGCTCGGTCTTGTTGGTCGACGAATTTTTGGCCCTTGACTTTGGAGTGTTTGCTGTCGTGCCCATGGTGTTCCTTTTGTTTGGCATTTGCCATACCGCAACTCTGCCAAACTGGACACGTCAAAACCCTCAACAAACCCATCGGATTTCGAGGCTAATTCGAAGAAAACTCGTTTTTGGGGGGTTTCTTTGCTGAAAACTCGCTGGTTTGCCAAAATTTTCTTGACTCACATCAAATATCAATAATGTGAATTTGGAAGACCGCCGTTTGAACCGGTGCACCTCATCGGTCGCCAAGCTCGCAAAGTGCAACGATTTCGACGTCGTTACACAGATGCAGTTCAGCGGCGACGGTCCGCATCAAAAGTCCTCGGCCGCAACACCAGTTGCCGAGAATTCGATCTGGTTTAGTGCCGTCTTTGATGAGTATTGGCTCCGACACCAATTTGACCCAGACTGCCAATTTCCATTGACCCACCTCGTTGGTCGTAACACCCGCTCGGTGCGCCGATTTCAGTCTCTTTGCCCCGGGGCAGTCAAAGTCGGCAGCCTAGGTAAATGGTCGTCGGCACACACACGTCAGATCTCAACCTCGGTGCGAAATATGATTGATGCAATCCTCGCAAGCGAGTACGCTTCTCAAGTAAACACAAAAGGGAGGGCATCATGCGCTCGTTTTGGCAAATAGTTGGCGACTTTGCGTTCTCTAACAAAGGCGAGACCATTCAAAAACTTGATGAGAACGTCTGCATATCGTCAAGAGGTACGACATACATGACGAACGGTGATACAACCATCGGCTCCGATGGAAAGGTCTTTGTTCAGATGGGTGATTTCAGCAGCGATGGCAGTACGAGAATGGGGGATGTAGCCACTGGAATTGGTTCTGTATTCAATCACGATGACGACAAGTTCTAAGATCACGATCGGCCAAGGTAATTGGCGCCAACCACAGTCGTCTCGCACTCAGCGCAGCTGACCTTGCGAACGCGATTGGCCGATTGATTCGGGATCTGGCCACGATGTGCCAAGCGATCAAGCTGTCGAAGACGTGGGCACGGATTGTTTGAGTGACGCCGGAAGGTCTTTGAATGCGGAAAAGATGTTGCTGATCGGTTGTTCCAGAGGATCTATGGAGTCAGCGAATTCAAGGACCTTTCGCTCCCATTCGGAAAACGTCACCAGATTTGCACCAGTACATTCCGGGTGTTCGCGAACAGCGTGAACGAAATTGCGTACATGACAAGCTGCCTGGTGTTCATTGGCCAGGGACCGCAGTGCTTCCCGGTTAGCCCGATGGTGTCTGGCAATCGCTTCGAGGCGCCGCTTTTCATCCTCTCGCCTTTCCTTGGCAATGGCATCCAACATTTCCTGACGGCGTTCGACTCGGCGCTCATATTGCCGCGTCGCATCGAGGCGCAAACTGCGCTCGGCGACATCAAGCATCGTGCGAATGATGTCCGCAAGCTGCTTCTCCAGCCTGTTGCCAGGCTGATCCCTCCAATCCAGATCACCATCTGAATAGGTCGAGATCCTCAAAGTCATCACGCTTTCACGAGACGCCTTCTTCACCGCTTTCCGAGTGGTTGTCTCCAGGAAACCAAAACCCACATCTGTAGAGCCGATGCAAACCCCGCAGCGCAGGAAGTGCAGTGTGCCGATTCCATGAAACGATTCCTCTACGACATAGCCCCGACCCTTGCAGCCGATCCGATCGAATCCCCAGAGAATGCTATTGATAAAACGAAGCTGCCGTTGAAAATTCGGAGCATCAAAGTAGGGCTTGTAGTAGTCTGAAAAACGTTCTTTTTCCCAAACTTCCCGCCGGTGGCTTTCGTCTTCGAGAATGCGCTTGAGCCCAGGATGAGGATTGCACAGATCTCTGCAGGCCGGAATCCTTCCCATCCGCCTTGCCGCTTCTGCCACCAGCAGTTCTATCTCGTCCGGGAAGACCGGGGGAGACAGGACCTCATTCAAGTTCTCGGTGCGGCTGTCCCACCCATAGCGCTTCTCTTCGCCTGGGAAGACTTGTTCTTTCTCCCCGGGAAGTCGCAGCGGAAGTTCAGGCTGGACAACCGGTTTGCCAGACTGCTTTCGAGCCCAATATCCGGGAGGCGGCATCGGAATGTTCGCCCTGCGACAATGTTTTCCGATTGCAACGTCGGAGATTTTGAACTGCATCGCGAGCGTTGTGCGCGGCTCGGACCAAACCAATTTGTAAAGCTCTGCCCTCGAGACAATTGCGTTCATCCTGCGATTCTATTCACGTGAATATTGCAGCTTGTCCACCTTGCGAAATTCAGGAGGTCCCGGCAAGTCATTGACACTTGTGCGTCAAAGCGTGATGTGTGTTGACACCGACACCGCTTTGACTCAGGCTGCCGATTTTCGTTGACCCACCCCGTTGGTCGGGACACCAGTCGGTGCAACGATTTCAGCCTCTTTGCGCTGGGGCAGTCATAGTCGGCAGCCTGGGTCAAATGGTCGTCGGCACACACAGCCTTGAATACTGGTGGTGGAGTTCGACACAGTGCCGAACCAACCAATGAAACGACGGGGCGAGCGTGCGAGTTGCGGATGGCTTGAGCTCCAATGCGCGGAAATCTTCAAACGCCCACAGACTAACCGACACCCACTCGATGAAATTTTCGCGACTTGCAAATCTGTCTAATTATCTCGGTGTATTCGATGATTAGCTGTCTGAGGCAGCTGTTGCAACGGGCACGGAGTTGGTCAGTCGCTCTAGGGCGATGCCGACGACACGATCATCGAAAAGTCGATCCTTGCGGAGCGCAGCGTCAGACCCGCCGCGCCAGTTACGCAGACCCTCACGTACGGCAGGCACGGTAGGCGCGACTTGTTCCTTGACCAGAAGCCAATCGACGGTTGCGAGCAATTCCATCCCAAAAGGTGACTCGAACCCGTCTATCAGACGTGCTGTGTCTTCCAGCGCCGGGGCGTAGGCTTTCGCCTCACTGCGCAAGTATGCATTGACCAAATCTTTTCGACCATCATCAAACCAGATCACATCGAACGGTTCTGCATCGGCGATGCGCTTCTCGCTATGTAAATAGCTGCCGTCCAGACCATTAAGCAAATGATGGAGTCTGGCCGCGAATGGGCCGTATTTGTTGGCCTCAAATTTGAATTTCAGAGGATTGTCGTTGGGACAACGCCGCTCAATTGCCCGCTCCAGAAACCACGCCAACTTTTGAATCTCCAGCAGACTGCATTCCATACCCAACACCCAGTACCGACGCACAAGCTCGGCAATAAGGGCCCGAGCGGGGGTCAGCTTCTCCACCCCGGCGCGCTTGGCCACGTTTTGGTACTGCGCAGTGGGTTCAAACACAGTAATTTCGATGTCCGGTAAATCACCCAGAGTTTGTTCAATTTCAGGCTTGACGACAGACCAGTCGAGCCCGCCGTTGCCCGCACCCAAAGGTGGTATTGCAATGGATTTCACCTGCTTTTCGATGAGGAACTGTCGTAGGTCTTGCAGGCCCTCAGTCACCCATTCCAGTTGGGATGGCGAACGCCAATGCTGCTTAGTCGGAAAGTTGACTATCCAGCGAGGGCCATCCAGCTCGGTTGGCTCAGTGACGAACATCCTGCCGGTTTGCAACTGTCCGGCTTTGCATGCGGCTGCATATTGGCGGTAGTTGTCGTCAAAGCGCTCTTTGAACATCAGCGCAATGCCCTTGCCCATCACGCCCACGGTGTTCACTGTGTTCACCAGCGCCTGCGCGCGGGCTTCA
>CAIYMN010000094.1 GCA_903927295.1 uncultured beta proteobacterium
CCAGCCAAGCAGAACGGGCGAACGAGGCAAAAGAAACCGATGCAGGTGGCCACGCTGTCTCAGGCATTGAACTCACAGTTGATTCCGGCGAGAAAATGCCGACCGACAAGCTGTTGGACATATCGCCGCTCGCGCTGCGCATGAGCAGCCCCTTCAATGCGGGTTATTGGTTGACTGCAGCGTGATCCTGAGATTTTGCGGGACAGACCGCAGCTACGCGCAGCGAGCCAGCTCTGTCCTCAACTGATTAGGCACCGAGGGGGCTAATTTTTCTCGGGGCGGCCCGTCGAAAAATTATTCTTGCTCTTGTATGCTCGCCGCCAGAGCCAGATATTCGGCTACGGGCACTTCTTCGGCGCGGCGTTGCACGTCAAACTCGCCACCGTAGGTCCTTTCCTGCAGCCATTTGCCCAAGGTATGGCGCAAAAGTTTGCGGCGCTGGCTGAAGGCAACCCGCACAATTTCACTCAAGAGCCTGGCATCGACCGGCGCTGGTTGGGTATGCGGCACCATGCGTACTATCGCGCTGTCGACCCTCGGTGGCGGATTGAAACTCTCTGGCGCTACAAAAAGCACCATCTCCATGGCATACCGCCACTGCAGCATGACGCTCAAACGACCATAATCAGCGCTCGCCGGGCGCGCCACCATACGATCAACCACTTCCTTTTGCAGCATGAAGTGCTGGTCTTCGATGACATCAACGAAATCGAGCAAATGAAACAGAATCGGGGTCGAGATGTTGTACGGCAGGTTACCTACCACTCGAAGTTTTGATGCCCCCACGCTTGTCGCTTCGCGTATTGCGCTGCCCCCCGAGGGGGCTGTTTCGCCTTGGGGCGGCCCGGCGGCGAAACCTGCCGTTGCCAATGAACTTGCCAGTTCAGCAAAATCGATTTTCAACACATCACCTTCAATGACGGTCAGCTTCGGGTTTGAACGCAGGCGCACTGCCAGATCTCGGTCCAGTTCGATCACTGTGAGATGCGACAGGCGCTGTACCAGCGGCTGAGTCAAGGCTGCCAGACCGGGGCCAATTTCGACCATCACCTGCCCAGGCCGCGGATCAATTGCGTCAACAATCGCGTCAACCACTCCCGCGTCCGCCAGAAAGTGCTGGCCGAAGCGTTTGCGAGGAATATGTCTCATCCGCGATGCAGGAGCAAGGCCGCCGCACCGGGCAGCGCGGTAGGGCAAGCGTTCTCGAAGAGCGGCGTAGCCACAGCCGTGGAGGTCATTATTGCGGTGGCTCGCGCATTTCCACGTAGGCGCGACCGCGCAGATCCTGCGCCCAGTTGACGTAGCTTTCATCGAGCTTCTTTTCACGCAACACGGCGCGCACGGCCTCTCGTTGCTCGCGCAAGCTCAAAGTCGAATTGCGACGTTCCTGCAACTGAATCAAGTGCACACCGAAGCGCGACACCAACGGGTCGCTGATCTGACCCGGCGCCAGACGACCCATCACGTCCTCAAACTCAGGCACATACATACCCGGATTGGCCCAACCGAGATCACCTCCTTGCGCCGCACTTCCATCCTGTGAATTGTCGCGCGCCAGTGCTGCGAAATCAGCCTGTCCTGCCACAATCCGCTTCTTGAATTCAGCCAACTTGTCGCGTGCTGCTGTCTCGCTGAGTTGCGGACCGACACGCAGCAAAATGTGACGTGCACGGCTTTGTGTAACTGTCATCGGTGGCAGGCTGGTATTCCTTCTCTCAACCAACTTGAGAATATGGAAGCCAGCCCCCGAACGCACCACAGCGGATACGGCACCAACATCCAGGTTTTGCGTTGCCTCGAGAAACAAGGGGGGATAACGGTCGGCTGTACGCAAACCTAATTGCCCACCATTGGCTCGATCAGCGGCGTCCGAATACTCATTCACCAGGGCCACAAAGTCGTCTCCGCCGTGCGCCCTCTCGAACGCCTTTTGCGCCTTGCCCTTGAGAGCAGCTATTTGCTCCGCTGTGGCTGCATCTGGAACCGACACGAGGATCTGGGCGAGGTTGATTTCCGTGTTCGCGGGGTCGGTATTGCTTTGCTGATCGCGCAGGAATTGATCTACTTCCAGGTCGGAAATCCGTACACGCGGCTCAACTTCCCGCTCGCGCAGGCGCGTCAGTATCAGCTGGTCGCGCAGCTGATTTCGAAATTGACTGAACATCATGCCATCCTCCGCAATGCGGCGCTGCAGTTCGGTCACCTCCATCTGGTTTTGACGGGCAATGTTCTGCACAGCCAAGTCAACCGCCGCTTCGTCGACCTTGACGCCTGATTCACTGGCAGATTGCAACTGGACCTTTTGATTGATCAGATTTTCAAGCACCTGGCGCGCGAGTTCCTTGCGATCAGGCAAAGCCCTGCGCTGCTGCGCCAGCTGCTGCACCAGTCGCTGCACCTCACGTTGCACCTCGCTGTTCGTAACCGGCTCCGAATTGACCACCGCCACAATGTAATCAGCGGCCTGCTGAACCACAGGTTGTGTCCGGGCGACCGGAACAGAACTCAGTCCAAGCGACGGCCGCAAACCCTGCGCCGATGACGGCAAACTGGCAAGGACAGAGAAACTGGCCACAAGGAGGGCGAAAAGACGATGGGTCATGATGGTTTATTCGTAATTGCTGAAACGACTGGGAGCGCCTGTCTGCTCACGCAGATACTGGTAATTTGGAATATTGTCTTTCAAGGTTTTCAAGGGGCTCACGCCCAAACGCGCAAAGCCTACAAATTCGAGCTGAAACATGACGCGCTGACTGGCCGTCGAAGTGCTGGTCTGCAATTTTTCCAGCACTGCGCGGCCAAGCCAGCACCCCGCATCGTACTCAAAACCGATAACTGCGTTAACGAGTTTTCCCTCATCCATACTGTAGTTCAGGCGTCCGACGCTGTACCAGCGCCCCTCGCCCTGGCCACGCCCCGGGCCCAAATCGTGCCCACGGTCACCCCACAAGTCGTTCAGCGGCCACTGCCAGCCAAGGTCGATTTGCTCGCTGACGTCCCGCTGATAGCGATAGGTGCCGGTCAGAACCCGATAGTTTCCTGGACTGTAGCGCGCGCCAACGGTTGCCAGTGTCGACTGCTCCGACTTTGGATTGAACTGCACCGTCGAGTCAAAAGCCCATTTCGGATCCCAATTGACGGACGCACCAAACAACACGTCACTGATCCGATCCACTACCGGCGGATCGGTCGGCAGCAGGGCAACATTCTGATTCTTGAACCGTAGACGTTGCGCAACGCCAAAACGTGCCGCCTCGGCGCCACTGTCGGGGTCCAGCAAGCGTGTCGAGACACCCAGCGTCAGCAGGTTGCTGTCGGAAACGCGGTCGTTGCCGACGAACGCATTCTCTGTGTAGATGGTTGCAAAATTAAAGTCCTTAGCGCCCGAATCGTAATTGGGCAGCAAGCCCTGCTCACGGTAGGGCGTGTTGACATAGAACGCGCGCGGCTCCAGCGTCTGGCGAAAACGTGACCCGAAATAGTTGATGTCGCGCTCGAACACCAAACCGCTGTCGAGACTGAAGGTCGGCACCACCACACTGGCTGAGCTTGCGCCATTCGATAGCGGCGCATCGAAAAGATAATTTGCAGTGTGCAATTGCAGCTTGGGCGTGATGAAGCCAGGTCCACCAATCCACGGCCGGCTGATTTGCAGCGAGGAAAAGATACGTTGGGCGTTGGGCTGCAGCGTGGCAACACTGTCGGACTGAAAGCGTGTGTAATCCGCGTCCACCGAATAGTCAAACCCAGCCACATCGTTCCTCGCAAAACGCGTTGCCAGTTGGGGCAAGCGGTCATAAGGCGGCGTGATGGGTGCGCTAAGGTCCTGCAGCGTCTGCCATTTCAGCGTTCGCAGACTGCTGGAAAAATAGCCGTTGCTCCACGAAAACGAAGCATCGTTGGCCAGAAGGCGTTGCGTCAAAGAAGCGGAAGTGCCTGAAAAATCACGCCAGTAATTATCGTCACTGACCCGGTTCAGACCGAGATTGAAGGCGACGCCACCGTCTGTAACCAGGCTCGTCAGACTGTTTTTCAGTGTGCCCTGATGCCCGAACGCCAGCCCCCAGCGATCGGCATCGCGCAAGAGGTCCGCAGGCATCAGGTCGAACCGCACCTGGCCAGAATAATCCGGTTGCAGGTAGCGAAATTCGCTTGCCAGGTTGACACCGCGCTTGCTCATCAAAGTGGGCGTCAGCGTGGCATCCAGATTCGGAGCAATGTTCCAGTAATACGGGAGCGCAATGACCGCCCCATTGACGTTATCCAGACCCAGTGTCGGTGGCATCAAACCTGACTTGCGCTTGTCGCTCAAGGGAAAGCTGAGGTAAGGGATGGGCAACAGAGGCAAGCCTTTGAAGCTCAGCAAGGCGCCCTCTGCCGTCCCGACGTCCGATTCGTTGTCGATTTGAATTGTGGCCGCCCGCAAGATCCAGTCGGGCATCCAGTTCGGTCCTGGAAGGCGCCGGCAACTCGTCAGACTGGCGTTATGAATGATGGACCTGTTCTCGTCCACGAAATCGATACGATCAGCCTGGCCATTGGCATCGTTTTTGGGAAAGTAATAACTTGGCTGATTGAAGAAGCCCTGGAAAGCGTCCAGCTTGAGCTCGAACAAAGGACCTTCGTATAGATTGCCGGCGCGGTTGATACGAACTTCGCCGCTGGCCCTTGCCAGATCACTGGGCTGGTCATAGTCCAGCCGATCAGCCTTGATCACAAGGTCGCCCCGGCGCAGCATGGCATTGCCCTCTACCACCGTGTCAAGATCGGGGTGACCAAACAGACGATCGCCCGATACAAAGGTCGGTAATGCATTGCGAGACCCCGTCACTTCCTGCTCCAGCACGGGGGTCGAACTGAGTGTCAGTGGCGGCAAAGTCGCCTGTTCCGCCAATCCTTGCGCGCCAAGCGACGTCGCCTGCAGCACAGCGCAAGCAATCAGGGTTGTCGGGCTGTAATTCAGGTCGAGCAGCAAATTGCGCATGGACTCAGGGGTAGTGACTATCTGGCAGCGGGTTGAAAACGAACCGAAAGCGTTCGGGTTTGTAGAATGGATTATCCATGAGCCATGCCCCAACCACCGATCCCAACCCGAGCAACGCGCTGGAATGGCCTGACGCGCAGCGCAAGGCGAACTTCAACATCTGGCTGACGGCGCTGGCATCCAGTCACGGCTTGCAGATCGACTCACTGCGCAGCGCCTCCACAGACGCCAGTTTCCGGCGCTATTTCCGGGTCGACTCCCCACACGGCAGCCGGATCATCATGGATGCGCCACCCGAACAGGAAGATTGCCGGCCCTTTGCCAGAGTGGCAAAGTTGCTGGACGCAGCCCAAGTCAAAGTGCCGCAGGTACTGGCATGGGACGATACCAAAGGATTCATGCTGTTGACTGACATGGGCGATCAAACGATGCTGCAGAGCATTCATCGTGACAACCCTGGCGCCAATCAATCAAAGTACTTGCAGGCGATTGAAGCCCTGATTGCCTGGCAAAGTGCATCCCGGCCGGGCGTGCTGCCCCCCTACGTTGAAGCCCTGCTGCGCCAGGAGATGGAGTTGTTCCCCCAGTGGTATCTGCAGCGCCACCGCGGCATCGCCGTCAACACTGAGCTGCGCAGTACGCTGGACAGCGCCTTTGCTCACATCATCAGGGAGAACCTGAGCTGGCCCAGCGTCTACGTGCACCGCGACTTCATGCCGAGAAACTTGATGACGGGGCAATCGGATGATCGGCGCATGGGTGTACTGGACTTTCAGGATGCGGTCTATGGGCCAATCACCTATGACATTGCGAGCCTGATGCGCGACGCCTTCCTGAGCTGGGAAGAAGACTTTTGTCTGGACATCACGATCCGGTATTGGGAGCAGGCGCGCAAGGCCAAGTTGCCTGTGGGCGAGGACTTTGGCGAGTTTTACCGTGGTGTTGAATGGATGGGGCTGCAGCGTCACCTGAAAGTGGCCGGCATCTTTGCCCGCCTCACACTGCGCGACGGCAAGCCGCAGTACCTGGCAGATACACCGCGTTTCATCAACTACATCCGTTCGACCTGTGGGCGCTATCGCGAGCTCAAGCCACTTCTGCGCCTTATCGAACGGGTCGAGGGCATTGAAGTAGTCGATGGGTATTCCTTTGGTCCACTCCAGATACAGCCCTGATTTCCATGCCCCGCTTCCATTGCCCCGCGCCCCTGGTCACCGGCGAATTGCTGACGCTGCCGACAGGCGCTGCCCGCCACGCACAGGTGCTGCGCCTGCAGCCGGGTGACAGCATCACATTGTTCAATGGCGACCCTGCACTTGCCGGTGGCGCTGGTGAATTCATTGCCACGATCACCAAGATGGGACGCAGCGAGGTTCTGGTGCGAGTTGGAGAGCACCAAGCGGTCGAGCGCGAAGCGATTCGCGCCGTGCATCTGGCACTTAGCATGCCAGCCAACGAACGCATGGACTGGCTGGTCGAGAAGGCGGTCGAAATCGGTGTGGCCAGCATCCAGCCTCTGATGAGCGAGCGCAGCGTGCTACGGCTTGGCGCCGAGCGCGCTCAAAAGAAGGTAGCGCACTGGCAAAGCATCGCCATCTCCGCCTGCGAGCAGTGCGGCGGCAACCGGGTTCCGCTGGTGCATGAGGTGGCCGGATTTTCTGCATGGATCGAAGGACGCACCCAGACTGTCAACACAGCTGCAGGTGGCGCCTTCTTGTTGACACTGCGCCCTGGCGCGCGCGGCCTGCGGGAGGCGGCAGCTGCACTGGATGTGTCTCATGCCGTCACTTTTTTGTCGGGCCCCGAGGGCGGCCTGAGCAGCGCCGAAGAAGATAGAGCTCTGGCTTGCGGCTTTACGCCGGTAACGCTGGGGCCGCGGGTACTGCGCGCCGAGACCGCCGCCTTGTGCGCTCTGGCGGCGCTGCTGGTTTAGGTTCGAATGCGCACCAGCTATCGAATGTGTGGCTCTGCCAGCAGTTGCTCCGGCAGCGTGAAGTAAGCACTCGTGGCACCACGGTTCTCTCGCGTCTGCGCCAGTTCGGCGCGCGCCACGCTGCGCAAATGCACTTCGTCCGGACCATCAAGCAACTGCATGGCGCGGCCCCAGGTCCAGAAGTAAGCCAGCGGCGTGTCAGGCGACAGGCCCATCGCCCCAAAAACCTGC
>CAIYMN010000095.1 GCA_903927295.1 uncultured beta proteobacterium
AGGCATGGGTAATCGGGCGAATGCGCACGGTGCGGAGGCGATCAACAACCCCTTGGAAAATAACAGGAAGCAGGACAGAATTCGGGAATTGGAAGCAGACGGGTGCAACTTTGCAGACATGCGAAGAACAATTGCGCACCGCCTCCAAGAAGATGAGGCCCTTGCGATTGAGTCATGCTTGTTGACATCGGTGTATCCCGTTGGTCACTTAACAAATATCCAGGCTGGTCACCACGCTGACCGGTTCAGGAAATTTGGCAACTGGGACTACATACAGGGTTTCGATCTGCCCACAGACAACAACGGCAGGTTTGGTGTGGGTTTTTTTCCACCAACCGCAGTTCCTGACAACATGAGGTGTCGCCACTATGTGTATGTGTTGCTAGACCCAGCCGACAAGAAGATTTTTTATGTCGGAAAGGGTACAGATACCAGACTGCTGGATCACTTTATACAGGCTGGCAATGTGGCAGACGATGAAAAGCCTGGCGAGAAACTTGACACGATCCGGGCATTGTTGGCAAAAGGTATGGTTCCGACGGACATCGGGAGAATTGTTGCCTGGGTCGAGAGCAATGATATGGCGTTGTGGATCGAAAACCTGTGGATGAAATTTATCGTCGGCTTTAAGAACCTTACTAACGACCAAGACGGCGAGCACTCCATCCACATCCGCACTAAAGATGACTGGCAGAAGAGGCATGGTCTCGATGTGGACGGTACAGACACTCAGATTTTGTGTGACCATTACATGGCGGAAGGGTTGGACAAACTGTTGCAAGAGGTGATTGATAGGCTGCTACGCAATAAGCCATTGCAAGCAGTGATTCAGCTATGCAAAGAGGTGAGCGATAAAGCTCCACCAAATGGGTTGTTGCAAGAGTTGATTGATAAACTTCAATTGAATCCGGCAACCCTCCAATTTGGCCCACCTGCCGTGACGGAGGCCGGGGAATTTTCCAGGTTTGCGCTGCTTACTGTGCCTGGGGGTGTGGCGCGACTCAAGATCCATACACGCTTCCGAAGGACTATTCAAGTCAGCATTGTCCCAGCGACTAAAGATCAGGCAACTTGGATAATTAATCACTTCACGAGGCTTGGCACCTTTCCACTCAGGAGGAGTGATAACAAGTTTTCGGCGGAGGCATGGGAAAAAAAGAAGGGTTTGGCGCGCGATGCCGACGAGGCTGCGGTCCGACTTCTCGGACTGATTGTGCTTGCCAGAACCACTGACAGAACGGCAGTGCCTGCACGGTACGCTTATATGCTTGACGGATTGCCTCCCTCGCCCACAGAACCAATTCGTTTCCAGAATGCGCAGCTCAGAAAGATCAATTCTGGAGGCGGCACAGATGATGTCCAAGTGATCTTGCAGGCATACGATGTCTATCAGTCAAGAGTTCAGCTTGATAGACCGAATCAAGCCGGTAAGAAGTATGGCGTCATGGTGAAGGTCCTGATAGCTAATGAGGAACTTGTCAGGGGCATATGCCAAGGGGAGAGCAGCCGGGGCTTATTCAAGGCGGCACTGGACGATTGCAAATCCAAGGTTGACGCGCTTGGGTATCAGTGGACTGACTATGACGGTGATTCGGAAACATTCATCCAAGGACTTTGACGCGGACTCCCATGATTGACATCCTCATCAATGGGGTGTCAAGGTGTTTTCTTCTCAAAGAGTGCCAGCCGAAAATCCGGCTCATCATCTTTGGGCTATAACTCGCCGATCATCGTCAAATCGTACAAGTCTGTACACGGTTTGTTCGCTCCTCGGAGTCCACAAATGCGTCGATACGTCAGGATGAAATTTTAGGTTGCACTCGGATTAAAAATGATCAGGCCATCGTTGCATGATATGCACGGCTTTCTTGTGCCCATTGATGTAGCCGAAGCCGGAGGACTCAGTGAGGCCGGTAACGTAATAGGTTGAATCGTTGCCAGCCACTAAAAGACGCAGGCCAACATCTTCCAGTTGTGCGTTGCACAATTTCAGTTCACTAATGTAGGAGCCGCCACCTGCCTTCACTCTACCGACTATCGACATCTCTGGCAACTCAATGACGAGTTGATTACCCCAGTAAACGCGCTGCTTTCCCGTCGAGATAAATTCAAGCCGATAGCGGGCATCGAAGAACTCACCCATTGAAAGGCGTTGAACGTGGCAAATCCCCGTCTTCCTGACTTCAAAATGTTCCCAGGGCATGCTTTTTCTGGTCGATGTCAACTATCCTGACCGCTCGGCGACAACTATCCTGGCCGGTGGAAGCG
>CAIYMN010000096.1 GCA_903927295.1 uncultured beta proteobacterium
TGAAATCAACGATCTACCCACACCACCCCCGCGCCGGTGCTGGGTTTGCGAACCGCCAGTTATTGCACTGAAAACGAGGGGACCCCGTCTAGCTGATTTATAGTCTTTTGACAGAAAGTTTCATTGATGTGCGTCATGCGTGGACGACTGCTTGTGCACCGAAGCGAAGGCTACGCAGTGCATCCGAGTGGTCATGCGTTGGACCGCCAGTAAGCTGACCGTGGCGAAGGGCTGGTAACGTTTAGGTTTGTAGGATGCCTGCCCGTGACCACTGCCCGGAGCGAGTCAACGTAAGCCTGAGGGCAGGCGTCGTATAAACCTAAACGTAACCCGACGGTCACGAAGGGCCGCTCTCTGGCAGTTCAATTTTGTACCCCCGAAATTTCGACCAGTCGCTAATGTCAGTCACAGCTTGCTCACGTATCACGCATCTACCACTCTGTATCTGGACCACCCAACCACGGCCATGCACACCACGCCGTGTCGGGCTGTCAACTGGCCGCCCAAGCTGGCAACTGGTCTGGTTGTGTTGCGCGGCCTATGCCCGCGGTGCGGTTACCGCAGAAGGCGGGATAGTGGCAGCCTGATGCGGCCTGTTCTGAGTTACCGTGGCTTGGCGGCGTTTCCGAATCGATGAATGAGTAGTCTCTTTTGGAGGCAGTCACAGATGAGGATCTTAGAATCATCAAATGCCAATTGAGTCACCGACCTGGAGAACAATTGAACTCTAGGACCCGTCACGAAGTTTCCGTCAGTCTTCAACCCGCGTTGCCCTTCGGACCGAATTCCGCCTATCGCAATGTCAAAAAGTGTCTTCATGAAGCAAGAAAGTTACGCAATAACGCTGGAGTGGCTGAAAACGAACCCCCCGCTGGATGAGCTTTGCTCAAGGTTTCCAGTCGAATGGACAATGGTGCAAAAGGATATTTCCGCCATTGTTGAGCGCGGAGTCGCGGAAGAATTGAAGGCCTATTTGGAGCGCTTATCCGTCCCAGCAGCGTCGGTCCAACCTTATTCCAGGAACCGGCAAAGAGTCATGGCAGCCGCTCTGTCGCAATTTGTCCGTAGCCGCATGGCGCACGAGTCCGTCAAGAAACTCTGCCTGTCCACACTGGCCGCAGATGCGGGTGCAACAAAGGGGAAGCTGAGGTTCAATCTGCTCAACGGTTACATCGCCCAGAAACTGCTGTTTTCGAGAGCGTTGGAGCGAAAACCAGTTTCCCTGTTCTGGTTCCGCCGGTTCTGGCCGCTGGTCTGGCAAAAGAAGCGGCTTATGCCACTGGTGCAGCCTAGGGGGATTTATTGTTTCTATTCGGGTGCACTGATCGAGGCGCTGGCCGCAATGATTTCGTCCAGAAGTTGCCTGGAAATCGGAGCGGGAGACGGGACGTTGACGCGGTTCCTGAAACACAGGGGTGTTCAGCTAACTGCCACCGATAGTCATGGCTGGAACACTGTCGTGGAGTACCCGCAGTGGGTCATCAAGCTTGATGCCCGTGAGGCCCTGGCCACCTATGCTCCAGAAGTGGTTATCTGTTCGTGGCCGCCATCGCAGAATGACTTTGAGCGCGCCGTATTTGATACCCCCAGCGTGCAAATGTATATCGTCATCGGCAGCCGTCACCAGATTGCATTCGGCAATTGGAGACACTACAGACTCCAATCCGCTTTTGACCTCCAAGAAGATAAGAAGCTTGGCACCCTGGTGTTGCCCCCCGAATTGGAATCTGCCGTTTATGTATTCCGGCGCAAGCCGCTTACTTTAGGCCAACGAGGACGGTGCGGGTGTGGTTAGTTTTGGGCGAACTTTTGGAAGCCGCCATCGTCTGCCCGGGTTGCGGCGTGAACTGCCGGTCACCACCGGCAGCTTGCTGGGTGCCCAATTTTCTGCCAGCCCCGAGTCATTCGCGGCGCTGGACGCGGCCCTCAGGTGGAAGTCGCACATCAATCTTCGCGATTCGTTTATGCTTGCGCCTAAGAGCAAAGAATGTCCCTCAAGAACCTACTCAAACATTTCGTTGCGCGTGCTACAGATCGCGGTGAAGAAGAGCACTACTTTCTGATAGGCCTTGCAGCGGCAATGGTTGCAAACATTGTGTTTGCCGGGTTGCGCTTTGCCAATCAACAGATTGATGGCAAGGCAACTGGCTATTGGATAAATGTTGTTGGTGCGATGGGACTCGCGTTGTTGACAGTGGTCTACTGGCGCAATCGTCGCCACTTCCGTCTCGTTTTGCAGCTTGGTCTTGCGCTGTGTGCGCTTTGTCTGGTCCTGCCTGAGCGCTACGGCATGGTTTCTTCACCGTGGTGGCTTGCCGTTCTGCCACTCGCCGCCACCCTGCTTATTGGTCCGCGAGCCGGACTGAGTTGGGTGGTGATCTGCATTGCGCTGAACATAGGCACTCAATTTCTAGGACCAAGGTTTATTCTGCCTGACGCCGCTGGCGAGGCGTGGACGGAAGCAATCGCCAGTCGTGCGATGCTGATGCTAGTGCTGTTTTCTATTGCCTTCAGGTTTCGCATAGTGGTGACCCGACTCGCCAGGCAGGATGTGCTGACGCAATTGCCAAACCGCCTGGCCGCCAATGAGCGGCTTCAAACTGAGTTCTTGAGCATGAAGCGATCCATGAAGGCTTATGCAGTGCTGATGGTGGACTAAAGTGGACCCCAGAGGCTAGACAGTTTAACGGTTAATTTAAGCTGTACTCTGGTTGATGCAACTGGACGGCGTTGCCCCGGTTTTCTGGTTTTGAGACTTCAATTTTAAATGGCTGTTTGGCAAGCGCAAGCGCGTCA
>CAIYMN010000097.1 GCA_903927295.1 uncultured beta proteobacterium
CTGAGCCTGATCGCCAATACCGCTCCGGTGGCTTATGGCGCCCTTGGCACACCGGTTATCACGCTGGCCAAGGTGCACGGCTACGACCTGATGGCGGTGTCGGCCATGATCGGTCGCCAACTGCCCTTCTTCTCTTTGCTGGTGCCGTTCTGGCTGATCTGGGCTTTTGCCGGACGCAAGGGCATGATGCAGATCTGGCCGGCGGTGCTGGTGACAGGTGTGAGCTTCGCCATTCCGCAGTTCCTGGTCTCCAACTACATGGGGCCGGAGCTGGTTGACGTGATCGCGGCGCTGGTCTCGATGACCTGCCTGGTGCTCTTCCTGCGTGTCTGGCAGCCCAAGGAAATCTGGCGTTCGGTGTCGCTCAAGGGTCATGAAGCTGACGGTGGCACGGCACAGGCTCCGGTTGCCATCAAGCAACATCCGCGCGCCGATGTCATCCGCGCCTGGGTGCCATGGATCATCCTGACGGTGTTCGTCTTTGCGTGGGGTCTGCCATCGGTCAAGACCTTCTTCAACGGCATCTTTGCACCGGCTTTCCCGATGGACGGCCTGCACCAGATGGTGGAAAAAGTGGCGCCCGTGGTTTCCAAACCGACCAAGGAAGGTGCGATCTATGTCTTTGGCCTGCTCTCAGCCACCGGCACCGGCATCCTGCTGGCCGCACTGGTTGGTGGGTTGACGCTGAAGTTCAGCATCGGCCAACTGATCGGCGCCTATGGCCGCACGCTGTGGCTGGTCCGCTACTCGCTGCTGACCATCGTCCTGATGCTCGGTCTTGGCACACTCACACGTTACTCGGGTCTGGACACGACGCTCGGTCTGGCTTTTGCCACCACCGGTTTCCTCTATCCCTTCTTTGGCACCCTGATGGGCTGGCTTGGCGTCGCGCTGACCGGCTCCGACACTGCCAGCAACGTGCTGTTCGGTGGCATGCAAAAAGTCGCAGCCGAGCAGCTCGGTCTGTCACCCAACCTGATGGGTGCAGCCAACAGTTCGGGCGGGGTCATGGGAAAGATGATTGACGCACAGTCGATTGTGGTGGCCTCTACGGCGACACGCTGGTTTGACCACGAAGGCGACATCCTGCGCTACGTGTTCTTCCACTCGATCGCTCTGGCCAGCCTGGTTGGCATCTTTGTCACGCTGCAGGCTTATGTCTGGCCATTCACCGCGATGGTCGTGAAATAGGTATCTGTCAGAGCAGGCGGTCGCGCCGCGCCAGCGCCGGAAACAGGCGCAGCCACGCGGCCGCCACCAGCAGGGTGCCTACGCCCCCTGCCACTACCGAACCCACCGGCCCCCACAGGGCCGCCGTGGCACCGGATTCGAATTCCCCCAGCTGATTGGAAGCACCGATAAAGATCGAGTTGACGGCCGCAACACGGCCGCGCATCTCGTCGGGCGTTTCCAACTGCATCAGCGTCAGACGGATCACCACGCTGATGTTGTCGGCTGCACCGGTCACGGCCAGCGCCAGCAGAGCCACAGCAAAATGGGTGGATAAGCCAAACAGTACGGTAGCCAGGCCAAACACAGCCACCGCTGCCAGCAAGCGATGCCCGACGCGGCGGCGCAAGGGAAATCGCATCAAGTACAAGGACATAGCCAAGGCTCCAAACGCTGGAGCCGCGCGCAGCAAGCCCAGTCCGACCGGCCCTGTATGCAGGATGTCACGGGCATAGATCGGCAGCAAGGCGGTGGCGCCGCCCAGCAGCACGGCAAACAGATCGAGTGAAGTCGCGCCAAGCAGAACTTTGCGGCGCCAGACAAATGCCACACCGGCCAGCAAAGTACTCCAGGAAGCGGACAAGCCGGAGACCCGGTGCTGATAGCGAACCAGCAAGGTCAAAGCGCCCGCAAGAATCAGCAGTACGGCGCAGCTTGCATAGACCACCGTCGCGCCCATCACGTACAGCAGGCCACCCAGCGCTGGCCCGCAAATGATGGCTACCTGCATGCCGCTTGAACTCATGGCAATGGCACTCTGCAAAAGTTGCTGCGGCACCAGCAACGGTGTCAGAGCCTGCTGCGCCGGCATCTGGAAAGCGCGCGTGACACCCAGAACCACCGACAACGCAAAGATCAACTCCCTGGTAGCGAAGCCGCCGGGCGTGGCCAACACCAGCAGCAAAGCCACCACTGCCTGCGCCAGCATGCAGGCAGCGAAGATGCGCCCCCGATGCAAGCGATCGGCGAGATGTCCGGCCGGCAAGGTCATGACGAGAGCGGGTACAAACTGAAACAGACCTACCAGCCCCAGATCCCAGGCGCTCGACGTGATATCGTACATATGCCATGCGACCGCTACCATCAGCATTTGATTGGCCATGACACCTGCCAGGCGCGCCAGCCAGAAACGCATGAATTGGCGCTGCGCAAACAATTGTGAATAATGGGCTGATGACATGCTGCAAGATTAACAGCATGCAGCCGACGACCAGCGGCACCCACTCAAACCTGGAGCACGACCATGGACTTGTCAGAAGGCATCGCAACGCGCCGCAGCGTACGCGGCTTCAAATCGACCCCGGTAGCGCAAGAGACTTTGCGCAAAGTTCTTCAACTCGCCAGTTGCAGCCCTTCCTACACCAACACGCAGCCGTGGGAAGTGGCCGTGGTCAGTGGCGCGCGCCGTGACGCCCTGAGCCGCATTCTTTACGACATGGCCAGCGCCGGTGTACCCAGCAGTTCCGAGACGCCGGTTCCAGCGCTGTGGCCAGCGGAACTGGCCAGTCGTGCCGGCGAACACAACGCCCGGCGCTTTCGGGTACTCGAAGTCGAACGCGACGACGCCGCGGCCAGAAATGAACTCCGGCTGCTGAACTACCGTTTCTTCGGTGCACCCTGCGTGCTCTTTCTGTTCCTGGACAACACACTGAGTCCCTGGTCGGTCTTCGATATGGGACTGTTCACTCAGACACTGGCACTGGCAGCGCACGCACAGGGTCTTGGCACCTGCTTGCAGGCGTCACTCACGCACTACCCGGACGCGGTGCGTGATTTTCTGGGTCTGGAGAAGAGCAAGAAGTTGATGCTGGGCATCTCGCTGGGCTATCCGGATCCCGAGGCCAAACTCAATGGCTACCAAAGTTCCAGAGTCGCAGTCGACAACTTTGTGAAGTGGTACTCATGAAGCTACTGAACATAGCCTGTCTGGCGTCACTGCTCATCACTCTGGCGACGCCTGCCACTGCCCAGACCACTCAAAGCGTGGTGGACATTCCAAGCCGCCCCGGCGTATCGCAGAGGCTTTTGCTGTTGACACCACCTTCGCCCAAGGCGGCCGTGATCCTGCTCGCCGGTGGTCACGGTGGCCTGCAGATTTTTCAGAACGGCACGTTTCGGTGGGGCGCCGGCAACTTTCTGGTGCGCAGCCGCCAGCTGTTTGCGGACCAGGGCTTGACGGTGGCCGTGCTGGACGCGCCGTCTGATCGACAGTCGCCCCCTTTCCTGAATGGCTTTCGGCAAACAACCGAACACGCAACGGACATCAAGGCGGCCATCGCCTGGCTGCGTGAGCAAACCCAACGGCCGATCTGGCTGATCGGCACCAGCCGCGGCACGCAATCGGCTGCCTTCGCTGCACTCGAACTCGCCGGGCGGGATGGACCGGACGGACTGGTGCTGAGTTCCAGCATCGTGACGGACCGGCGGGAACGCTCCGTCGCCGCCATGCCGTTGGGTCAACTGCGCATCCCGGTGCTGGTGGTGCATCACGAGCAGGATGCTTGTGCCCTGTGCCGCTTTAGTGAAGCAGCGTCCATGATGGAAAGATTGACGCAGTCACCACGCAAGCAATTGCTGCCATTTCGCGGTGGCGAGAACCAGGGAGACCCCTGCGAAGCCTTCGCCTACCACGGCTTCAACGGCATCGAAGCCGATGTCGTGACCCAAACCACTGCGTGGATCACGGCATCTTCCGCTCACTGAGCTTTACCCTGCCACTGCGCGTAGCTGATGCGCGCAACGTCAAACTGATCGGTCGTCCTGCAATACACCGAGGGCGAACCCAGGCGACCGATAGGCGCAAACTTGTTGATGCGCAGGCGCGGTCCGATCAGATGATCGGCAACATGGAACATCACGACTTCACCGATGAGAAGCATATTGGCACCAAGTTGCTGCGCGCTGAAGAGCTTGCATTCCATACTCACCTGCGCTTGCGCCACGCGCGGCGTCCTGATGTGCACTGAGGGCGCGGTGTGCAGATTGGCAGCTTCGAGTTCGCTCTGATCCGGCGGAAAATCAGCCGCCGAGATATTCATGGCTTCGAGCAGGTCCTCGGTAACCATATTCACGACAAACTCGCCAGTGAACTGTATGTTCTTCTCCGTGTCCTTGAGCTCGCCTTTGTCATTGCGGCCCACGCTGATGATCAGGTACACCGGATTGCTGCCAAGTGCATTGAAAAAACTGAAGGGCGCCAGATTGACGACGCCGCTCTGGCTCAGCGTGCTGACCCAGGCAATCGGGCGCGGCACCACCAGGTTGGTGAGCAGCTTGTAGTTGTCGGCGTTGGTCTGCAGTGCGGGATCGATTTGCATGAGTCTGGCTCCGGTGGATTGGTAATTGATGATATCGTGTTGCAAAGGAGCGAATCATGCGCGTTACTGTCGGACTTGTTGTTGGACTGGCCATCAGCCTGCAGGCGCTGGCCCTCGATCTGGGCAGCCTGAGCAGCGCCGATGCAGGCAGTGGTCTGAAGGACGCACTGACGCAGGGCACTGCCGTCGCCGTTTCCAGACTGGGTGCGGAGAACGGGTTTCTGGGCAATGACAGGGTCAGGATACCCTTGCCCGACGCCTTGAAGCGTGTTGAGGGCATGCTGCGCATGCTGGGCATGCAAAAGCAGGCAGAAGAACTGGTAACAGCGATGAACCGGGCTGCCGAGCAGGCCGTACCCCATGCCAAACCGCTGTTGGTCAACGCCGTCAAGAACATGAGTTGGCAGGACGCCAAGGGCATACTTGCCGGCAGCGACACTGCGGCGACCGAGTATTTCCGCCGAACCACCAGCGACCAGCTCACGGAGAAGTTTCTCCCGATCGTCACCAAGGCGACGGCCAACGTGGGCCTGGCCGAGAAGTACAACGAAATCGCCGGCAAAGGCGCGAAACTGGGCCTGGTTGATGCGAAGCAGGCGAGGATCGAGAACTATGTAACGCAGAAGGCGCTGGACGGGCTTTTCCTGATGATGGCAGAGCAGGAGAAGGCCATCCGCGCCGATCCCATCGGTGCCGCTACGGCCATGGCCAGACGGGTTTTTGGGCTCGCGGCGAAGTAGTCACCACTTCGCATACAGCCAGCCAGAGAGCCCAAGGCCGATCACCCAGAGCATCCATGTTTCTGATACAGCATAGGGGTATACCATCAAGGCAACGCCGGTCCATGTCAGCGCGGCGCTCGATACTTTTTTTCCACGCCTGAACGCCACCCATCCAATGATGCCAAACATGATCGCGCCGAACAGGTAGGCCGGACCAGGCAGAACCAGACCAAGTGATTCAAGCTGCTTGAGTTCATTCATAAGCCGGATTGTCGCCGCAGCCCAACACCGAGAAGGTATGAACAATGACCTGGAATATCAATGATGCCCCCGAGCAGCATGGGCGCACTGCCATCGTTACCGGCGCCAACATCGGCCTGGGCTACGACACCGCTCTGGCGCTTGCAGGTAAAGGTTGCCAGGTCGTCCTCGCTTGCCGCAATATGGACAAGGCGAGCGCAGCCCGCCAGCAGATTCTGAGTCGCTATCCGAAGGCCCATGTCGAGTGCCAAGCCCTGAACCTCAGCAGCCTGAAGTCGGTCCGCTCGTTTGCCACGGCCTTCGCAAAAAACCACAAGAAGCTGGACCTGCTGATCAACAACGCAGGCATCATGATGCCCCCCTACTCGCTCAGCGAGGACGGTTTCGAGAGCCAACTGGCAGCCAACTATCTGGGCCACTTCGCCTTGACCGGCTTGCTGCTGCCTTTGCTGGGAAAGACATCAGGCTCTCGAGTCATCAGTCTGAGTAGCCTGGCCCACAATTGGGGCGCTATCCGTTTCGACGATCTGAACTTCAAGCATGGTTACAGCAAGCGTGCCGGCTACGGCCAAAGCAAACTGGCGTGCCTGATGTTTGCCTATGAACTGGATCGCCGGCTGCGCAAGGCGGGTCTCAAGACACTCTCTGTCGCAGCACATCCAGGCGTGGCCGCGACCAACCTGGCACATCACTTTCCGCGGGTTCTGACAGTACTCTTTCCCTTGGTCGGTCAATCGGCCGCCAATGGCGCTTTGCCCACGCTCTATGCCGCCCTTGGCGATGACATCAACGGTGGCGACTACTGTGGGCCGCGTTCCATGCGACAGATGCGTGGCTCCCCCGTCAAGGTCAATTCAAACCGTGCTTCGAAAGACCTTGCAGCGGCGACGCGGCTGTGGAAACTTTCCGAGGAGTTGAGCGGGGTGAGTTTTCCTATTTGAATTGCCAACGACAAGCAGCCGCACCTGCAACATTTATTGCTGGCGATGCGTTCTCTGTGCGACTCCGACTCCCTTGACGGATCAGACCAAATACACGATCATTTGCAGCCTTTTCCTGCAGTAAAAAGACATGCATGAAGTCCATCAATGATCAATCTGGATTTACGCTGATCGAACTGATGATTGTGGTCGCGATCATCGGCCTGCTCGCTTCTATCGCATTACCCGCTTATCAGGACTATCTCACTCGGACAAGAGTCAGTGAAGGGTTGGTTCTCGCGTCGCCAGCAAGAACCAGGGTGACCGAAAACGCCATGATGGGCGTTGCGTTCAGCTCCGGATGGACGTCCCCGAATCCGACAGCCAATGTAGCCAGTATCGACATTGACGATACACGTGGACAAATCACGATCACTTACACGACCTTGATCGCACCAGTGGGAGCCAACACCCTGATTCTGGCTCCCCGCATTGGAAGTTCAGACGGAGCAAGGATTTACGGCACTCCGACCAGTTCCACGCCTCCAGACGGACAACTTGTCTGGAACTGCAATTCTGCCGATCAGAACCCAGTCATCAACCACGGCACCTTCGGTACCTTGGCCGGCAAATATACGCCCGCCAATTGCCGAGGATAGTAATTTCGCAGGCGGCGATCACTCCCCTCTAGAGGGGGAATTCGGGTTCAGACCCATTTCAGCCGGTCGCTCAAAACGGTCCAGGCACCCTGAATCAGCCAGGCACAACTACGTCCTCTGAGGCCACCTCGGTCGGCGCCTCGTAGAACTGCACCCGGTCACGCCCCTGCTCCTTGGCGTGGTACATCGCGGCGTCGGCCCGCTTCAACAGGCCCTCCACGCTGTGGTGCTGCGGCTCGATCAGCACCACACCGATGCTGGCGCTGCAGTGGTGTTCGATGGTTTCGGACTCGGATCCACCGGGTAGCAGGTAGGGCTCTGCCAGGGCGAGGCGGATTTTTTCGGCGAGCTTGCCGGCTTGTTCCGCGGCTTGGGCTTGCTCCGTCGCCAGGTCGCCCAGCAGCACCACAAATTCATCACCCCCTATGCGCGACACGGTGTCCGCGGCACGCACACAGTTGTTCAACCGATGAGCAGCCTCCATTAACAGCATATCGCCCGCTCCATGGCCGTGCTGGTCGTTCAGTGGCTTGAAATTGTCCAGGTCCAGATAGATCAGTGCCCCGAAGAGCTTACTGCGCCGGTTGGCAGCCAAGGCCTGACTCATACGGTCTAGCAGCAACCGCCGGTTCGGTAGTGCCGTCAAGGGGTCAAGAAAGGCGAGTTGGCGCACCCGCTCCTCCATCATTCTGGTCTTGCTGATGTCCTGCACAAAACCCAACACCTTTATCGGCTTGCACTGAACGTCGGCCTCCAATATGGCCATGGAGTGGGTTATCCTGGCGGGCGAGCCGTCAGCCGGCATGACAGTGAATTCGAGGTCGTACTTGTGGCCTTCGTGAATCAAGCCCTGCAGGCTTTGATGAACGCGCTCCCGATCCTGCTCGGCAATGCAGGCTTGAAAGCGCTCGATCGGGAAATTTCCGGCAACGGGTGGCAATCCAAAAATGCGCATCCCCTCGGCCGAACCCCATATTTCGTTGCTTGCAAGGTCGTAAGTCCAGGAGCCGGTGGCGCTGATGCTCTGGGCGATCTCCATTTGCTTTTCGCTGATGCGTAGCGCTTGCTCGGATTGCTTCAATGCAAATTCGGCCCTTGTCCTTTCAGAAATGTCATGAACGATCGACATCAATTCGATTCGATTGCCAACCGATATCGGTGTCGAGTGCACTTCGACATCACGTACCTCACCTGTGGCCAGCCGATGCTGGAATTGAAAATGGCTACTTTCCTCATGCACCGCCCTTCGCATTTCCTCGGCGATGCGCTGTGGCGAGAGGAGAATGATTTCATTGATCGACATGCCAATCAACTTCTCTGGTGGGTAGCCATAGTAAGCGGTGGCACTCTTGTTGGCTTTGAGAATCTGCCCGGACAGCGGATCAATCAACAGCATCACCGAACTGTTCTTTTCAAACAGTTGACGAAACCGCAACTCCCTGTCACGCAAGACCAGTTCATGGCGCTTGCTCTCGATGTCGAGATCGCGTTGCGTGCGGCGAAACGCCTTGCTTTGCATGTCGAATTCGATCAGTTGCACGCGCAACTCGTGCAGCGTCCTTTGCGCCTGTGCCGACGAGAGTGTCTGATCGATGAGCGACTCCGCGCTCAGGTAGTTCGTCGCAATTGCCTCGGCACGCCCGGGCCGCGCCTTCAGGTCAGGTAGGACCGGCGCTTGCTCCCCCAGGGGGTTGACGGCAACGTGGCCGTCAACGGTCGTAGCAGCCAGTAGCTGGCGCAATTCCTCGTTTTGCATGTCGAACGTAATCTGCTGCACGCGCAAATGGTGGCGCGCGTCCTTCTTTGCTTGCGGTGTCAATCCATCAAACAACTCAGCCAACTCGGATGAGCTGACTCGAAAAGCAGCTTCAGTGCGTTGGCGCAAGGACGGCGCTGCGCGCACGGGTGCTTCTTGGCTTGCAGGCAGTGCCGGTACGGACGGTGAAGAATCACTGTTTGTCTCCATTTGCTTCGTTTCCACGCTGAGGCGTCAGACTGGCCCACGGTTTCAATTGCGGTGACTGATTGCAAACCGCAGAACAAAGATAAGGGCAATGAGCGTGACAAAACAGGGCGGACAAATGTTTATTTCCCTGCGACCGTGAGTAACGATGCATCGTCTATGACTGGCATGGAAAAAATTCTGTGTAGCTTGCATTTTCAATCTTGAAGTGCGAGGTCGAGCGAATGATGAAACTGGACCTGTGTCAGGAATGACCGTTTATGAGAAGTCATCGCAGCCCCGAGCTTCGCCGCGACAGTCGGCTTTCGCTGCACTGCCGGGCCACGATCTTCTCCATTGCAGCTCGACGACATCAATTCGGTCCCCCGTCTTGCGCAGGATTACTTCCGTGGCCGCGTTCGTTTTCACTATTCGGAGATCGTGTTGCGTGAAGACAAAGCGCTCATGGTAGCTAGTACCGCCGTGATGAAGCCCGGTGACTGTCAAGGACCCACCTCCTTGGTTCAACGTATTGCCGAACGCATCGACTCGAACCACTTCCCGCGAGCGGTGCATCGTGATCTGATACGTCTCACCGAGGCCGCCAAGTGGTGTGTAGTGAACGACGAGACCTGGCGATCAGTTTCTGAGTGAAGTGGCCGGCTTCACAAGACACTTTCAGCTTAGACGGTCAGCTTCGAAGAAACGTAGCTGGCTTCAGAAGCACAGGCCGTGCAAAAAACACAAGTTGGAGGCGGTACGCGTTCAATCTGAAATCGACAATGGTCAATACCCCAGGGGCCCGATCCTTTCCGATGGAGACCTGGCCGCGATCAAGATCGAACGCAATGCGTTTCACGAGGAATGGAACTACCGCATTCGTCCCGGATGATTTGCTCAACTTATTTCTTGACGAACTCTTAGCGCGCGGCGCACGAAGAACCGTCCTTCGTCGGGTACTGCCCCGGCGGGCAACTGACGCAAGAAATACGGTCTTTCCCCGGCACCTGCCCCATCGGGCAGTTGTAGCAGCGCTTGTCGCCCGACATCAAGACGTACTGGTTGACCGGGCAAGCGCCGCAGCGCGTCCCGGGGAGAATACCCTGACCCGTCGGGCAGACGCCACAGGTCCCGTCCGCGCGGACCGCCTGGCCATCTCCGCAAGGGCCACAGCTGCCGTTGGGGTAGAAGCCCTGCCCGGCGGGGCACGCCCCGCAGACGCCACGGATCAGCCCTTGCCCGGTGGGACAGGCGCCGCAGGTCCCGGTTGCCAGCACACCCTGCCCGGAGGGACAGGCGGCGCACTTGCCGTTGGTCGGTACTTGCCCACTTGGGCACGCCCCGCAGCGGAAGTCACCGAGGACAGCCTCGCCCGTGGGGCAGGCGCCGCATAAGCCGTTGGCCAGGAACCCCTGACCGGTCTGGCATTTCGCCTGTGCCGCGTCGTTTTTGTTGGTGCGAACGTACTCCGCATCCTTGCTTAGCGGCTCGCAGGAGGTCGTCGCCAGGTCGAGATACTGTTTCGAGACATTCTGGTCGATCAAGACTTTTTGCTTGGCGTACTTGTCTGCCGCTGCCGCCACCAGGCCCTCCTCGGTGGCCACACTCGCCTCGTACCCGCCCGGGAGTCCGGGCTGGTATTGCGCCAGGACTTTGTCGGCGACAGACTGGCGCGTGACGACTTCACTGTGAGCAGCGTCGACGATTGTCCTTATCGATGAGGAAACGTCGGCAGCGCTCTTCACGGCTTTGCGGCAGGCGAGCAGGTTGGCGTAGAGCGTGGTCAGGTGAGTAGCGAGTGCCGAGCACTTCGTCTTGTCGACCCCCCCGTTGGAGCACCAGGTTGCGGCCACGCCCGAGCCCTCAACCCAGAGACCCAGCAGTTCCTTCTGCTGGATCGCGGCTAGAGCGTCATCGGCTTGCTTGGTGTGCGCGGCGACCTGGGAGTCGATGGCGGCGCGCGCGTCTGCGCCGGCCTTGTCAATCGGTGGCAGCAGGGCCTGCTGATTGGTCTTCACGGCGTTCAGGCGTTGGGTGTAGCGGGTGAGCTCTGTAACTGGTTTCTTGACACAGATGTAATCCGTCCGCGAGCCATTGGGGCCCTGCATCTCGTCGGAGCCGCAGGCCGCGCAGATGCCGTTGGAGTTGCGTCCCATGCCCACCGGACAGAGGCAGCTCTCACTGCCCTTGGCGTTAGTTCCCGAGACGCCCCAGACGGTCGGCGCCGGGCAATTGCAGGTGCCCTCGTGGAACTCCGTGAAGCCGTGCGTCCGACACCCGTCGCTGGTGTACGACGAACCATTCGGCGATTTGAATCCCACCAACGCCGCGTTCTTCTGGTTGGACACCGCGTTGATCGCGCTCTGCGCGGCAGCGTCCTGCGCCTTGAGCTTGTCCGCCTCCGCCTTCGCCGCCGCGCCCTTGTCCGCCGCGGCTTTATCGGTCGCCGCCTTCGCCGCCGCCGCGCGCTTGACGCCGTCATCGTAGCCGGTGTCGTAGGCGTCGTTCCACTTGAGCGTCTGCGTGGTAACCACGCCGGCGACGTCCTTCATCCAGACCGCCACGGTCGCCGCGTCGTCCGCGACCCGCTTCTCGGCAGCGAGCTTCTCCGCGGTTTTGATCGATTTTCCGGTGTCCGTGTTCTTGCAGCCGTGGCCAAGGACGTCCTTGCCGCAGGAGAGACCGTTCGCGTCGCACGACTTGAGGCAGGCCGCCTGGGCGGCGGCACCCATCGGCTGGCACCTCACCTTGCAGGCCTTGACGTCGACGGAGCAGTCACGGCAGAAGAAGGTAGGGACGACGACATTGACCTCGGCGAAGGGAACGCCGTCGCAGCCATTGGTGTGGCAGATCGCCCGGTGCGGATCGCTGGCGGGGAACTTGCCGTCACAGGAGGCGTAACACCAGGCCTGCTTCAGGGAGGCCGGGGCCTCCGACCGCGCGCGAGGCTTTGCTCCCGAGCATGCCATGGTGCATCCAAGCTGGGCCTGGGTGTTGAGACCCGTGCAGGTTGCGTCCTTGCCGCAGCTGGCGGGGTTATAGTCATTGGCGCAGGCCGTGCAAGTGGCGTCGGCGGCTATCGCTGGGGTGACCGAAGGCCCCAACAGGAGCAGTCCTGCGACGAATAGGGTGAGAGCTGCCAGGCGCTTGTTCATGGGGGACTCCAGGGCGTTACGACACGGATTAGGCACCTGCGATTCAAAATGCGTGGCAAGGCGTATTTTGGTTGACTTGATAGAGTGGTTAATGTTGCCCGTCCGTGCTGGTCAGATCGTGACTGCCAGTGTGAATCTGGCACAGATCACCTCGCCAGCCGACCGAGTTACGGTTGGCTTTCGATCAAAGTTCTTGAGTTGAACTTCCAGAAAGCAGCCACCCACCAGTACCCGTTGGACCAGTGGCGTGTCAACACCTGGTGCATGAGTCAGCAATTCATAACCACTGTCTGTGATCAGGATGGTATCGGAGTGGTGCTACCTGTTCCTGCGTGTGCCGCCACTTCATGGGTTCACTGGAAAGGCAACTCGTCCCACCACGGGAAGAACTCCGGCATGTCTTGTGATACGCGATCGGGATAGACCGGCGTGCGCTTTTCAAGAAAGGCGCTGACGCCTTCTTTGGCGTCGGCTGACCTGCCACGCGCCTGCAAGGCCCGGCTGTCGATTTGATGTGCTTGCATCGGATCGCCTGCGGCCGACATACGCCACAGCATCTGGCGCGTCAGCGCAATGGAAACCGGCGCCGTGTTGTCCGCAATTTCACGAGCCAAGGCTCGCGCGGCTGGCAGCAAGTCCTCGGGGGTATGGACCGAGCGTACCAATCCGTGTTTGAGCGCCTCCGCTGCATCAAAGACACGACTGGTGTAGCACCACTCCAGCGCCGTCTGCATGCCTACAAGCCGCGAGAGAAACCAGGATGAAGCGGCCTCTGGAACAATGCCCCGGCGCGCAAAAACAAAACCGAAGCGGGCGCTGCTCGATGCCATCCGGATATCCATCGGCAAGAGCATGGTCACCCCGATTCCGACCGCGGCTCCGTTGATCGCCCCGATCACGGGCTTGAGGCTGCGAAACGTTCTCAGCGTCTGCAAGCCTCCGCCATCCCGGTACACATCACCGACCCGGGTCGACTCGCGCTGCGGATTGGACTGCGCAGCATAGTCAAAAGTTTCCCCACCGCGCGACAAATCCGCTCCTGCGCAAAACGCCTTGCCAGCGCCCGTCACAATGACAACCCGGACCGCGTCGTCTGCATCCGTTTCGTCAAATACGGAGATGAGTTCATCCCGCATTCGCGGGGTGTACGCATTCATCTTTTCAGGTCGGTTCAAAGTCACGGTGGCGATGCCCTCTTCAACCGCGTAGTGCACCGTTTGCAAATCGTTCAATGCCATCTCAATTCCCTTCAGTCCTGGGGTGCCAACCAACAAAAGCAGGGTAGTGACGCTGGACCACGGATCCATCAACGTCCCAGGCCAGACATTGCCCAACGAAGTGCGGCGGGGAGCCGTCGATCGCATCGGGCAGCGGTCCTTCAGGCAGCGTCTGAAAGGCAACCGTGGCCATGTTGAACAAAAGCTCGCGCAGGTGCGTGCAACCTCGCGCCCCACCAAGGTTGGTCTGGATGGCACGTCGCCAGCCGGGCCCCATGGTGCATCCAATCATCTTCTGCATCGGGGCCTGAGCCATCGGGCACTCCGGGTGTGGCACGTCATCCATCGCCACCGCAATCCCGCGCACCATAAATCCGTCATCAATCGTTAGGCGTATCGACAGGTTGTGAATCGGCTCTCCGGGCTCCCAGGTCCCTTCCCCAGGGATGTTCATCGCATAGGTCTTCGTGTCGCGCATCTCCGCTTCGATGTCCCACAGGCGGTCGGTTCGCTGAAAGCCGCGGTAAATGATGTCGCGGCTATGCAAATGGGTTCTTGGTTGGGATGGTGGCAGTGGCAAATCAGGACCTCCGGTCAGTGGCAGTTATGGCGGCAAAAGGCCGCAAGAATTCTTCGCTGTGCCGGGCAGGTGCCTCCAGCCAGTCGTGATAGCGTGCCGTCGGCAGAATCACCACCATCCGCTTTTCGTCGGTCGGCTTGTGGAACATGCGCATCAGGGGATGCTCATCGGCATTCACTGTCAGCATGGTGTAGCTGTAAACGATCTCGCGATCGGGCGACTTCCAGACTGACCACAACCCGGCAATGCCAAGTGGCTCCCCGTCAGCACGAACAATCTGGGTGGACACCGATTTGCCGCTGCGCCAGTCGGGTTCGAACAAGGAGTCTGCAGGGATGATGCAGTGCTGGGCGCGCGTCCAGGCATCCCGAAAGCTCGGTTTCTCCGACACTGTCTCGCTCCTTGCGTTGAAGGTATGCCGAGCAATCCTCGTGTCCTTTGACCAGTGAGGAACGAGGCCGAACAGGCCCGTCAGCGCCTCGCAGCGCGGTACTGCATCGTCACCTGCGTCAGCATGCGGATGACGCCGTATGAATGGTCCCAGGTACCCTGGCCACAGATCCCACTTACCGGGCTCGGCGGGTGGCTCGACGCCAAAGTAGCGGCGGTACCTGTCCTGCTCTTTGAGGGCTTGGTAGTGACTGCACATGCGCCGATGTTAGCCTTGCTCATGACCCATGCCGCCCTACGGCGAACGCTCGCAGTGCACCCAGCATATGATCGCAGGTATGACTGTGCCAAAAATATACTGGTTTCCAGCGAAGTCCTACGGTTGGGGCTGGGGTGTCCCCTGCACCTGGCAGGGCTGGCTGGTTCTCGGTGCCTTCGCCGCTCTGCTTTTCGGAGCCAGTGTCCTGTTTCCGCCCCATGACGCACCGTTGGCTTTTACTGCCAGCGTCTGCGTTTTGTGCGCAGGGCTGGTCGGTATTTGCTACGCCAAGGGTGAACCCCCTCGTTGGCGCTGGGGCTCCCGGTAGCGCTCCCGCGAAATTTCTTCCAACCTGGGCATCGCGTGCTCAATGCGACCACCCCTCCCGCCAGAATAGATATGCATGACAAAAGGGCATCCCATGACCTCGCCGACTGATAACGCTGCGGTAGCGGCCGTCGAACGGCCGGCTGCGATGCGCTTCATCATGATCGCCGTGCTGATCGATATGATGTCGATCGGCCTGATGATCCCGGTGCTGCCACATCTGGTCGGGCTGTTTACCCAATCGAAAGCCGACCAGGCGTTCTGGTTCGGTGCGGTTTCATTTTCTTTCGGTATCGCCAACTTTTTTGGCTCGCCCATCCTGGGCGCCCTGTCCGACCGCTTTGGCCGCCGCCCGGTATTGCTGATCGGTTTTTCGGGGCTCGCATTCAACTTCTTCATGACCGCTGCTGCCACCAGTCTATGGATGCTGGTCTGGGTGCGGCTCATTGGCGGTGCCATGCAGGCCAATATTGCCGTGGCCAATGCCTACGTCGCTGACATCACGCCACCCGAGGACCGTGCCAGGCGTTTTGGCCTGTTGGGCGCCATGATGGGCGTGGGCTTCATCCTGGGGCCGGCGCTGGGTGGAGTGTTGGGCAATATGGATCTGCGGCTGCCATTTGTTGCTTCCGGGACCCTGGCTGTCATCAACTGGATTTATGGCTATTTTGTGCTGCCGGAAAGTCTGCCGCGGCAACGCCGCACACCGTTTGACTGGCGCAAGGCCAACCCCGTATCGGCTTTGCGCGGACTGTTTGACCTGCGCGGCGGTGGCCCCCTGGTTGCCGTCATTGCCTTGAGCAACCTGGCGCAGTTCATGCTGCATTCGACCTGGGTTCTTTTTACGACCTTCAGGTTTGGCTGGGGGCCGCATGAAACCGGCTTGTCACTCATGGCCGTTGGCGGTGTCAACGTGCTGATGCAAGGCGTCTTGCTCAAACATGTGTTGAAACGCATTTCCCCCCAAAGGCTGGCCGTGATCGGGCTGGCTACCTCGGCCGTGGCCTTCTGCGCTTTCGGGCTGGCGCCACAGAGTTGGATGGTATTTGTGATCATCGCGCTGAACATGCCCTCTGCCGCCACCAGTTCCACGCTGCAAAGCATCGTCTCAGGTGCGGCTCATGCCAGCATCCAGGGCCGAACACTGGGCGCCGTCTCGTCGCTCAACAGCATGGTCGCCGTACTGGCACCTCTGGCAGGGGCCGGCCTGCTGGCACTGGTATCCGATGCGCCGGCGGGCGACCTGCGCTTGGGGCTTCCACTCTTTGTGGGAAGTCTGATTCAAGTCACAGCCCTGGTCATGGCGATCTGGCACTTCTCTCGCCACCGGCCACACGCATAAACGACCATGAAACCACCAGGCAGATTGCAATCACTCGTTGACGAGGGTCTGATCGATACGGTCGTTCGCCAACTCATGAGTGGCAAAGAGGCCATGGTCTACGTGGTGCGGTGCGGCGACGAAACACGTTGCGCCAAGATATACAAGGAAGCCACGCAACGCAGTTTTCGACAGGCAGTGGACTACACTGAAAACCGCAAGGTCAAGAATACGCGGCAAGCCCGTGCCATGGCGAAGGGCACGAAATTTGGACGCCAGGCCCAGGAGGCTGCATGGCAAAGTGCCGAGGTAGATGCGCTCTACCGTTTGGCCGCTGCCGGCGTGCGGGTACCGCAGCCGTTCAACTTCCATGATGGCGTGCTGCTGATGGAACTGGTAGTGGATGCGCAGGGCGACGCGGCCCCGCGTCTGAATGATCTTGTCTTCACGTCGGACCAGGCAAGAGCCCACCATGCTACGCTGATTGCCGAGGTGGTCCGCATGTTGTGCGCGGGCTTGATCCACGGTGATCTGTCCGAGTTCAACATACTGATGGCTGGGGATGGCCCAGTGATCATCGACTTGCCGCAAGCGGTGGACGCAGCAGGCAACAACCACGCACAACGGATGTTGTTGCGCGATGTAGCCAATCTGCGTGACTTCTTTGGCAAGTTTGCCCCGGAATTGCTGGGTACGGACTATGGACCTGAAATCTGGAGTCTTTACGAGAAGGGTATGCTTTCCACGGACCTGATTCTCAGCGGTCACTTTGATCGAAAGACCGTCGCGGTGGATTTGGGCAGCGTCCTGCGCGAGATCGACGACGCCCGCTCCGAAGAGGTGCTGCGCCGTCAGCGCATGCTCGCGGCGCCCTGACTGGAAGGCGATCTCAGGAAAATCGTCGGTACACCAAGCCTCTGCGGTGAAAAGAGTCAGCGGCCGGGGCATCGCCGTGAAAAGCACAGGAGTTGAATACTGTATATACTTACAGTATGAAGACAGAAATTCAATTCCGCTGGCGCATCAAGTGGTCAGGGCATTGGGCAACCACCGGCCACCACTGCACCGAGGAACAAATCCGCAAAGAGCACCCCGAAGCAGTGTGTATCGAAGATTCGCGCCGAGAGCTCAGTGTTGCGGAGACTTTCGATGAACGCAAGAATGTCATGTTCCCTGTGCACTCATTGCACCGGCAATCGGCAGGGGACAGCACGTGAGCGCTGTCGCGAAAGCACGGGCTTCGATGCCTTGCACTGCCGCGCAATGGTGGCGCATCATGAAACCGGCACTTGGCAAGTGCGCTCTGCTGGTCTGGCGCTGGCTATGAGCGGCCCTTGCGTCCCTGGCCGACGCACAGCGGCCTGAAAATGACCTGCGTGCGCAAACGAGGTGGCAGTTTGCAGTTTGCAGTTTGCACGACTTCACATGTCTCTGCTGCCGCCTTTCGGTGTTTTCGGGCGGGGAACCAGGCGGTAGTAGTACTCATGCCAGTGCGGTGGAGGCAGCGGGGCCATGCGACTACCAATGTCCTCCTGTTCCAGCCAGTCAATGTCTCGCATGACATCGCGATCCACAAGCCGCAGTTCGCGACCCAAGCTTGTGATGGTGTCACGATAAGCTGCTACGTTGGTGCTTCTTTTTAACATGCGCAGAGCATGCTGGTCAGCATCCTTTGTGTTGTGCAGTGGTGATAATTGGGCGGCGATATCCGCAACCACGCCCCAAGAGTATTGCTCATGTGCCACGGTGGCTATCGCTATTGCCACAGCGGCACCGAGGGTACCTGCTGCGATAAGGAGAATGCCGGTTAACAATACGTCGGCGGGCGTATTCCCGCGAAGGCTGGCGCCCTGAGTCAGAAAGCAGAGCAGCATTCCTGCCAAAAAAGCGACGGCCCCCCTGAACTTGAACGAACGCAGCAGCGGTGAAATTCTGGTCACCCAGTGCGCCTCGCAACGCTTTTGCAGGGTCGCAACCTCTTGTTCCGAGCGTTTGCTCCAAAAGTCAGGGGAAGGCTTGACGAAAAACGCTTGCCAGATGGCGCTTAGTGATGGCGATGCGAGGGACAGCGAGTCGGTGGACTTGGTTGCGTTAGTTTTGTTCATGTGCAATTCGTGTTTTGGTGCTTCCAATGAAAACGTCCATTGACTGAGGCATGCGCCTTCACCAATCTGTTTGTTGCTGCACAGGTCAAGGTGATTGCTTCATCGACTGAAACCACACGACTGTTCGGATAGAACTGTTGCACCAAAGAAAGAGCCCGGTGGAGTAGGTCCTGTAGCCCATTTAACCCATGTTCTGACCCATGCATTGTGATGTGACGCCGTGGACGGCATAAACACACGAATAGACATCCATAGATTCAATAACTCTAATGGAGTACAAGTTTAGCTGTGCTTCTCACTCGAGAAAACAGGAACTTGAACGAAAAAAAGACCCGGATGGGTCTTTTTCAGAGGGGATTACTTGGGGTGGCTGATGGGGCTCGAACCCACGACAACAGGAATCACAATCCTGGACTCTACCAACTGAGCTACAGCCACCGCGTGATCAGATTATAGGGGCTGGCTTCCCGCGCGCGCCGGACGTGGGGCCATGATTTCAGCCTTGAATCGCTCTTTGAGCAAGCCGTAGTAGGCCTGCGACTCAGCCGCGGTCCACCATTGGGCGTACTGAGCACGATCCTGCTTGGCCGCAACCTCGGTTGGTACCGGGCGCGCGACCAGCTGATTGATCTTGACCACGGCATAGCCTTGTGAGCCCATGCTGACGCCGACAAAGACAGGCAATTTGGAAGTGTCGGCACGCAGCACGGCGTTCAGAATTTGCGGCGGCGTGTTCTGCGCCTGGTCGCGCGAGAGCGTCTGCGCTGCCGGCATCACCGCGCTGCCCGGCGCTGCCTTCCAGGCGGCAAGTTTGGCAGCGCCGTCCTGCGCTGCCAGTTCAGCAGCACGCGCGGCCACCAGGCGTTCGCGCACATTGGCGCGCACGTCGGCCAGCACCAGCGTTCTGGCAGCCTGGTATTGCGTGATGCGCCCGGCAGTCAACTGGTTGGGAGCGGTTTCAATCGCTTCAGTATTGCGCTTTTTTTCAATCGCATCCGGGCCAAAGATCGCCGCCAGAAATTTGGCGTTGGCCAGAGGACCGGTGACACCCGCAGCAGCATTGCGCGACAGCTTCTCTGCGCTCCTGACCTCAAGTTTGAGCTTGTCAGCGACCGGCTTCAAGCTATCCGACTGTTCATAGACACCGTTCGTAAAGGCTTCAGCCGTCTCGGCAAACTTGCGCTGCGCCTGCTGCGTCTTCAAGTCCGCCTCGATGCTGGCACGCAGTTCTTCAAAGCTGCGCTGCTTGGGCGCCTTGATGTCGGTGAGTTTGATGATGTGGTAACCAAAGTCAGACTCCACCAACTCGCTGATGTCACCCTTCTTCATGGCAAAGGCAGCGTCTTCGAACGGCTTGACCATCGCGCCACGTGCAAAGAAGTCAAGATCGCCACCCTTGGTGGCAGAACCCGTATCCTGCGAGTTCTTCTTTGCCAGTTCAGCAAAACTGTCAGGTGCCTTGCGCAACGCCGCGAGCAGTTCCTGTGCGCGCGACCTGGCCTTCTCGCGCTCGGCTGCGGGGGCGTCCTTGGCCGCGTTGATCAGGATGTGGCTGGCACGCCGCTCCTCATTGCCGCTGAGTCGTGCCGCGTTTTGATCGTAATAAGACTTGAGATCAGCGTCACTGAGCGTAATGCTCTTCTTGACCGACTCCAGATCAAGCACAACGTACTCAATGCTGGCCTGCTCAGGCGCCTTAAACAGAGCCTGATTGGCTTTGTAAAACGTCTCCAGTTCAGCCTCGGTCGGATTCACGCGGGAAGCGAACTCTTTGCTGAAGAAGTTGGCGATCTGGACTTCACGCCTTTCAAAGAATGCATTCAAGGCGACGTCGGCAACGGCTACCGCGGCAAAGCCGGTTTGCGTCAGCCCGCTTTCCACCTGACGCACCGACAGGTCGCGGCGCACACGGGCTTCAAATCCTTCGGGTGTCAAGCCCTGGCTGGCGGCCATCTGCCGATAGCGCTCCATGTCGAGTTTGCCGTCGGGGCGACGCAGTGACGCAATGCCCGGGTCTTCCTGCAGGTCACGCGCCAGTCGTGCGTCACTGGTGGTAAGTTTGAACTGGTCGGCGGCCTGCGCCATCACGCGCTCACGCACCAGCCGCTCCAGGGTCGAATAGCGCGCCTCGGGCGAGTCCAGCAACTTGGCGTCCAGGTTGGGCATCTGCGCCCGCAAGCGATCAGCCTCCGATTTGTGTGCCGCATCCCATTCACCCTGTGTGATGTCCTGGCCACCAACTCGTGCCACGGCATCGCCTTTTTCGCGCATGCGGTTGTAGCCATCAATGCCAAACAGCACAAAGGACGGGATGATGAGCAAAAACATCAGGCCCATCATGATCTTCGTGTGCTTGCGGACAAAATCAAACATGCAGAACTACTCCAGTAGAAAACAAAAAAGGCGAACACATCGTTCGCCTTTGCCAGAAGTGGTGGGTGCTGACGGGCTCGAACCGCCGACCTACGCCTTGTAAGGGCGCCGCTCTACCAACTGAGCTAAGCACCCCACTTAACCGGCTATCAATTCAACGCGTCCTTCAGGGCCTTGCCCGGACGAAACTTCGGAATCTTGGCTGCCTTGATTTTAATCGCAGCGCCAGTACGCGGATTTCGTCCCACGCGAGCGGCACGTTTTGTCACTGCAAACGTGCCAAAACCAACCAGAGAAACATCGTTCCCCTTCTTCAATGTTGTCTTCACCGCGTCGATGACGGCTTCCAGCGCGCGATTCGCTGCCGCTTTGGAAATATCGGCCTTGGTTGCGATGTGCTCTATCAGTTCAGTCTTGTTCACAATAAACCCTTCTTATAGAAATAGAGTTGATCAACTTGTCTCGTCAAAAATCTGGTGCCCGCAGTGTTGGAGGGCGGACGCGAATTCTAGTCGTCTTTTCCCGCCAGCGCTGATGAAATTTTCGCATCTCGGTGGCTTGCAGCTCAGAGTGCCTCAGCAATCGCGCGCCCGACGTCTTCGGTACTTGCGGTGCCCCCGAGGTCACGCGTGCGCGGCGCGGCGCTTTGCGGCTCCAACACGGTTTCAATCGCCTTCAGAACGCCGTCGTGTGCCGAGCGGTAACCCAGAAAATCAAGCATCATCGCGCCGCACCAGATCTGTCCAATCGGATTGGCAATGCCCTGGCCTGCAATGTCGGGCGCAGAGCCATGAACCGGCTCGAACAGCGATGGAAAATTGCGCTGCGGATTCAGGTTGGCACTTGGTGCAATACCAATCGTGCCGGTACAGGCCGGACCGAGGTCGCTCAGGATGTCACCAAACAGATTACTGGCTACCACCACATCAAAGAAGTCGGGGCGCTGCACAAAGTG
This sequence comes from uncultured beta proteobacterium, assembly GCA_903927295.1. Lineage (GTDB taxonomy): Bacteria > Pseudomonadota > Gammaproteobacteria > Burkholderiales > Burkholderiaceae_C > Rhodoferax. The sequence goes on from CAIYMN010000097.1 coordinate 21,734, forward strand.
GGCCGTCAGGATATCGATATGGAACTTGTCGACCGTGACCTCCGGATAGTGCTGAGCCATCTCAACCACACGCTCGTCCCAATACGGCATGGTGATGGCGATGCCGTTGGATTTGGTGGCACTGGTCAGATGCTTCTTCGGCCGCGACTGCGCCAGTTCAAAGGCAAACTTCAACACGCGGTCAATGCCGACGCGCGACATCACGGTTTCCTGCATCACGATTTCACGCTCGGTGCCGGGGTACATGCGTCCACCGATGCTGGAATACTCGCCCTCGGTGTTTTCTCGCACGATGAACATGTCGATCTCACCCGGCGCCCGGCGGCTGCCGTCGCGCCGCACCACCGGCGCGATGATGCCCGGCATCAAGCGCGCCGGGCGCAGGTTGACATACTGGTCGAACTCGCGGCGAAACAGCAGCAGCGAGCCCCACAGCGAGACGTGATCGAGAATCTTTTCTGGCCAACCCACCGCGCCAAAATAGATGGCGTCGTGGCCACCGATCAGTTCCTTCCAGTTGTCCGGCAGCATCTTGTCGTGCTTCTCGTAGTAGTCCCAGCTGGAAAAGTCGAAATGGTCAAACTGCAGGTCGATTCCGTACTTGACGGCAGCGCGCTCCATCACCCGGAGGCCCTCGGGCATGACTTCCTTGCCAATGCCGTCACCGGCAATGACTGCAATCCTCTTTCTACTCATGGCGAATCCTTTTGCATCATGTTCAAGAAACTGTTCACTAGCGTCACCCCGACATGCGCGTCCCGGCGGGCCTGACCACCAACGCCACCCCCATCACTGTCATCATGGTGCCGACAAGGGTCAGCGTGTTGATGGGCTCGGCAAACAACAGCCAGGCAATGCAGGCCGTCACGGGTGGCACCAGGTACATCAAACTCGTCACGGACGCCGCCGCACCGCGCTGAATCAGCAGGTAAAGCAAGGAACTACCACCCAGCGTCAGCACCAGTACCGACCAGGCCATGGCGCCCAGCATTTCGGCATTCCAGCGCACGGTCTCGGTCTCCATCAAGGCCAGCGGCAGCGTCACGAGAAAAGCTGCCATCAGTTGAACCGCATTGGCGCTGCGCACGTCACAAGGTTTGATGAATCGCTTTTGATAAAGCGTGCCCAGCGTGATTGCAAACAGTGCACCAACGGCCATCGAAACATTCAACCAGTTCGCCTCGCCGCCTTGACCAAACTTGCGCGATACAACCAACACCAGACCGACAAAACCGAGAACCAATCCGCTCCATTGCCGCGTGCTGACACGCCCGCCCGTACCGGACAGCCACAGGGCAGTGAGCACCGGCTGAAACCCGACAATCAGGGCCGACAGGCCTGACCCCATGCCGGCTTTCACAGCGGCCCAGACACCACCCAGGTAGCAGGCGTGCATGAGCACGCCAGTGAAAGACAGATGCACCCACTGACTCCGTGTGGCTGGCCATTTGACGCCCGAAATCAGAATCCAGGGTAAAAAGCACATGATCGAGAAGAGGTAACGCAGCAACAGGAATTTCAGTGGCGGGGCATGCGGCATGCCATAGCGGGCGACAATAAAGCCGGTACTCCAGATCAGTACAAACAGCACCGGCATGGCACGGATCAGTGCCGAATCATCACGTACAGTCACTTTACGCGAGCCCGGATTTCCGGCAGCGCCTTGCGCAGGTAGTAGACCATTGACCAGACCGTCATCACCGCGGCAATCCAGATCAACCAGGCACCCCACTGATGGGTATTGATAACGCCGAACAGCGTGCCGTTGAATAGCAGGAACGGAATGGCAACCATTTGCACCACGGTCTTGAGCTTGCCTACCATGTGCACTGCGACACTCTTGGCAGCGCCAATCTGTGCCATCCATTCGCGCAGCGCGGAAATGGCAATCTCCCGGCCAATGATGATGAGCCCGACAAAGACGTCAGCCCGCCCCAGATGCACCAGCACCAGGACACTCGCACAAACCAGTATCTTGTCCGCCACGGGGTCAAGAAAAGCGCCGAAGGAAGAGACCTGATTGAGCTTGCGCGCCAGATAGCCGTCGAGCCAGTCGGTGATGGCCGACAACACAAAGACGCAGGTTGCGATCAGGTCTCGGCTGGCCATTGCCAGCGGCAGATCGTCAAAATAGACGCCAACGATCAGCGGAATCGCTGCGATGCGACCCCATGTCATGAGCGTGGGCGTGTTGAAAAACATACAGCGTCATTGTGGCACGACCAAGGTGCGCCGGGCGCGCGAATCAGTGCAGGGCACGGTAAATTTCCTCGGCCAATTCGTGCGATATGCCTTCAACCGTCGCAAGATCTTCCACGCCAGCCATCGCAACCCCGCGCACGCCGCCAAAGCGCTGCAGCAATCTGGCACGGCGCTTCGGGCCCACGCCGGCGATTTCCTCGAGCTTGCCGCCGTCAACACGCACTCTGGCGCGCTTGGCGCGCATGCCGGTGATGGCAAAGCGGTGCGCCTCGTCGCGGATCTGCGCCACCAGCATCAGCGCAGCCGAGTCCTTGCCCAGATAGACCTTCTCACGGCCATCGGCAAAGACCAGTTCCTCCAGTCCCACCTTGCGCCCTTCACCCTTTTCCACGCCAACGATCAACCCTAACGACAAGCCCAGTTGTTCGAACACCTCCCGCGCTACCGACACCTGCCCCTTGCCACCATCGACCAGCACCAGATCCGGCAATCGCCCGGTCGCGCCGGCGCCACCAGACTGCGTTTCCCGCAGGGCCTCGGCAAGTTTTCCGTAGCGACGCAGAAGCACCTGGCGCATGGCAGCGTAATCGTCGCCCGGCGTGATGTCTTCGATGGAGAAGCGCCGGTACTCGGCGTTTTGCATCTTGTGTTTCTGAAACACGACGCAGGACGCCTGGGTTGCCTCGCCAGCGGTGTGTGAAATGTCAAAACACTCAACGCGAAGCTGTTCCAGATCGTCCATCGCAAGATCGAGCGCATCGGCCAGTGCGCGCGTGCGCGCCTGTTGCGAGCCCTCTTCCGACAGCAGCCGCGCCAGTTGCAAGGCGGCGTTCGTCTGCGCCATTTCCAGCCACAGGCGACGCTGCTCGCGCGGCTGATGCACGGCGCTGACCTTGACACCAGACTGCACGGACAGGGTCTTGATCAGATGCTCATCCACCGCAACGCTGAGTACCAGCGAGGGCGGCACCGGCACCTGCAGATAGTGTTGCGCCACAAAGGCCTGCAGCACCTGGGCCTCGATGGACAGAGCATCGCTGACCGTGTCAACATCGGCTGCGTAAATGTCCGCCGCATCTTCGACATGCACCGGAAAATAGGCACGATCTCCAAGATGTCGTCCGCCACGCACCATGGCCAGAATCACGCAGGCGCGTCCACCCTGCACCTTGACAGCCAGAATGTCCACATCGCGGTCCGACACGTTTTCGACCGACTGCTGGTGCAGCACATTGGACAGGGCCGAAATCTGGTTGCGCAGTTCGGCTGCCTGCTCAAACTGCAGCACTTGTGCGTGCGCCAGCATGCGCTGCTCAAGTTCCTGCATCACTTGCTGCGCATCGCCGCGCAGAAATCGCTCGGCGTCGGCCACGTCCTGCGCATAGTCGAGCGCCGAAATATGCCCGACGCAGGGCGCCGAACAGCGCTTGATCTGGTAGAGCAGACAGGGCCGGCTGCGGTTGTTGAAAACCGGATCCTCACAGGTACGCAGGCGAAAAACCTTTTGCATCAGCAGTATGGCCTCCTTCACCGCCCAGGCGCTCGGATAGGGGCCAAAGTAACGATGCTTCTTTTCCACTGCACCGCGGTAATAGGCAACGCGGGCAAACTGCGAGCTCAAATTGGCTGAGACAGCGGCACCGGTCATCTTCAGATACGGGTAACTCTTGTCATCCCGAAACAGAATGTTGTACTTCGGGTTGAGCGTCTTGATCAGGTTGTTTTCCAGCAGCAAGGCCTCGGCCTCGGAGCGCACGACCGTTGTCTCAAGCCTGGTGATCTTGCTCACCATGTGGCCTATGCGCGTGCCGCCGTGGTTCTTCTGGAAGTAGCTGGCCACCCGCTTCTTCAGGTTGATTGCCTTGCCGACGTAGAGCACCGCGCCTTCGCTGTCGAAATAGCGATAGACGCCAGGCAGCGGCGGCAAGCCCGCCACATCGCTCAGCAACTGGGCGTTGTGGACTGGCGTGGAATCAGGCAAATCGGACATAGGTCCGTATTGTGGACAATCTCTGGTGTGAAAACAGCAAACCTTTGGGACATCTTTTGCCGGGTCATCGATAACTACGGCGATGTTGGGGTTTGCTGGCGCCTCGCAACCGACCTCGCCTCGCGCGGTGAGCAGGTGCGTCTTTGGCTGGACGACGTCAGCGCGCTGACCTGGATGGCGCCCGATGGCTGCCCGGGAGTGACCGTGATGGACTGGAACAGCGCGCCGCAGACCACCGGTTTAGCCGTTGGCGATGTGCTGATCGAAGCCTTTGGCTGCGAGGTGGATGCCCGATTCCTCGCCGCCTGCGCACAAAGATCGCTTGCCACCGGCTATCAGGGAGCCTGGATCAACCTGGAGTACCTGAGTGCCGAAATGTATGTAGAACGCTGCCACGGCCTCGCTTCTCCCGTGCTGGCCGGACCGGGTGTGGGTCTGAGCAAGCATTTCTTCTATCCCGGCTTCACGCCGGCTACGGGCGGCCTGTTGCGCGAACCCGCTCTGGCTGCGCGACAGGCATCCTTTGATCGTGACGCCTGGCTGCGCCAGCATGCCATCAATGCGACAGGCGAGCGCCTGATCTCACTGTTCTGTTACGAGCCAGCCGCTCTGCAAACGCTTCTGGAGCAATTGGCTTTGGATGTTCAGCCGACGCGTCTGCTGGTCACGCCCGGGCGCGCCAGCGCCGCCGTGCAGGCGGCCATCGCCCGCGCGAACGGCGAGCGCGCCCACTGGAACGCGCAGAATCGGCTGGCGCTGAGCTATTTGCCAACGCTCACGCAAGCCGACTATGACTGTCTGCTCTGGTCCTGCGACCTGAACTTTGTCCGCGGCGAAGACTCGCTGGTACGCGCCTTTTGGGCCGGCAAACCCTTTGTTTGGCAGATCTACCCTCAATCCGACAACGCGCACCAGGCCAAGCTGGAAGCTTTCCTTGACACGCTGCAGGCGCCACCCTCGCTGCGGACGTTTCACCGGGTGTGGAACGGTTTGAGCCGGGCCGCCCTGCCCGCCCTGAATCCGGTCGAATGGCAGCAAAGCGTCGACCTGGCCCGCGCGCGGCAACTGCAAGACGACGATCTTGTGACAAAGATCATCCGATTCGCACGCAAAAACCGTTAAAATTCAACGCTTTGCAATATTGGCCGGGAACGTTTCCGGTCATGCAGCCCATGCCGCGAACCGTGCGGCCAACCTTCACACCATTCACTATGAAAACCGCTCAAGAAATTCGCGCCGGCAACGTCATCATGCACGGCAAAGACCCCATGGTCGTCCTGAAAGCCGAATACAGCCGCGGCGGCCGCAACTCGGCGACTGTGCGCATGAAACTCAAAAGCCTGATCGCCAACTTCGGTACCGAAGTCGTGTTCAAGGCCGACGACAAGATGGATCAGGTGATTCTGGACAAAAAAGAATGTACCTACTCCTACTTTGCCGACCCGATGTACGTGTGCATGGACAGCGAATTCAACCAGTACGAAGTCGAAGCCGAAAACATGGGCGACTCGCTGAACTACCTGGAAGACGGCATGACTGTTGAAGTGGTGTTCTACGACGGCAAGGCGATTTCGGTTGAACTGCCGACCAGCGTGGTACGCGAAATTACGTGGACCGAACCCGCCGTCAAAGGCGACACTTCTGGCAAGGTGCTCAAGCCCGCCAAAATTGCCACCGGTTTTGATGTCGGCGTACCGATCTTCGTGGCACAGGGCGACAAGGTCGAAATTGACACCCGCACTGGCGAGTACAGAAAGCGCGTCTGAACGCCTGCAACGACCGGCAGCGGACAGCCGCTGCTCAGGTCTTGCGCTTCTTCCCCAGTCGCGATTCAGTGCCCTTGACGAGACGTCCGATATTTTCGGCGTGGCGATAAAGCAGCAGCAGTGACATGATGGACACCGACAGCAGGACGCCCTTGTTCAGATACCAGACGGAGCCATCGCCAAAAACATAGTAGACCGGCGCCAGCACGGCGCAGGTCAACGATGCGAGTGAAGAGTAGCGGAAGAAGTAGGCCATCAGGAGCCAACTGACACCGCTGGCCAGGCCCAGTATCCAGCTGATGCCCAAGAGCACGCCAAAGGCCGTCGCCACGCCCTTGCCGCCTGCAAACTTGAAGAACACCGGATACAGATGCCCGACGAAGGCGGCCAACCCGACCAGTGCCATCGTGCCCTCTTCCATGCCATAGGCTTTGCCGTACCAGCGGACCAGCATCACTGCTAACCAGCCCTTGGCTGCATCAAGCAGCAACGTGACAACCGCCGCACTCTTGTTACCGGAACGCAGCACATTGGTGGCTCCGGGGTTCTTGCTGCCAAAGGTGCGCGGGTCATTCAGCCCCATCAGCCGGCTGACGATCACGGCAAACGAGAGCGAGCCCATCAGGTAAGCCAGCACGGTCGCCAGCCAGGGAAGCAATGGTTGCATGGTGTTCAAGATAATCTCCTGCAGCACGGCGCAGACGCGGCCGGGATGCTGCTATTTTGCCAGCCCGCGCTGCCGGCTTGGCGAGCACTCAATCGGTCAGAGCGCATTGCACTTTTCGCGCCGCCAGCAGGGCAACACAAACCTGCGGATCAATACCCACCAAATAGCCGCGTCGGCCACCATTGATGAGGATGGTTGGCAAGTCCAGAATCGTGGTCTCGATGTATACCGGCATCTGCCGGCGCGTCGCAAAGGGTGAAGTACCCCCCACCAGATAACCGCTGTGCCGATTGGCAACCTCGGGCAGACAGGGCTCTACCGACTTGGCGCCGATCTGACGTGCCAGATTCTTCGTGGAAACCTTGCGGTTGCCGTGCATCAACACCAACAGAGGTTTGGCGTCCTGATCCTGCATGACGAGCGTCTTGACCACCATGTAGGCATCAAAACCGAGCACCTCGGCACTGTGCAACGCGCCGCCATGCTCCAGATAGTTGTACGGATGCTCCGTGAACGCAACCTTGTGCGCCTTGAGCATCTGGGTTGCCGGCGTCAGGCTGATGTGCTTGACCATCGCAGTTCTTCCCGCTCCTGTTCCTGCAGTCGCAGGAGACGGCGCTGCACTTTGCCAGTGGTGGTCATGGGCAAGGCATCAATAAATTCAATCTCCTTCGGGTACTCGTAGGGCGCCAGTTTTTCCTTCACATGGGCCTGCAGCTGGGCCACCAGTTCTGCCTCGAAAGCGGCGTCGCCGCCTGGCCGGAAATCATTGGCTGCAACAAAGTCGGCAGCGAGTACCACGTAGGCTTTGACCACCGCACCGCGTTCCCGGTCCGGCTTGGGCACCACCGCCGCGTTGGCCACTGCCGGATGCTTGACCAGGCAGTTCTCTATTTCGCCCGGCCCGATGCGGTAGCCAGATGACTTGAACACGTCGTCGGAGCGCCCCTGGTACCAGAGATAGCCGTCGGCGTCGCGCACTGCGAGGTCGCCGGTGCAACACCAGTCGCCAGTGAACTTTTCCTGCGTCGCGGCATCGTTCTTCCAGTAACCCAGAAAGAAGATCGGGTCGCTCTGACCGTGCACATCAAAGCGGCTTAACGCCACGTCTCCTGCGACGCCCACGGGACACTCCTGTCCCGCCTCGTCGATAACGGCAACGCGATGCCCCGGATAACCCTTGCCCATGCTGCCAGGTCTTGCTGGCCACTGTGCAGCACAATTGCCTACGATGTAGTTGATTTCAGTCTGGCCAAACATCTCGTTGACGGTAACACCGAGCTGCGACTGGCAATAGTCAAAGACCGCATCACCGACCGCCTCACCGGCGCTCATGATGGCTTGCAGCGCCAGGCCGAATTGCTGGCGCACACTGTAGCCGGGGCTCCCGGGATACGCCTTCATGATGGCCTTGAGCGCTGTGGGAAACAGGAAACTGTGGGTGACACCAAATTGCTGCATCAGGCTCATGGCTTGCTGTGGGCTGAAGCGCCCCTTGAAGCCGACGATGGGCCGGCCAAAGTACAGCGTTGGCAGCAGCGCGTCCATCAGCCCGCCAGTCCAGGCCCAGTCAGCCGGCGACCAGAAAATTGCCTGCGTCTCCCGGTTGTCGCGACCGTTGAAACCGAACCAGTTCTGACTGCAGACGAAGCCCGTGAGGTTGCCGATCAGGGCACGGTGAGGAATCAAGGCGCCTTTCGGATTGCCGGTGGTTCCGCTGGTGTAGATCAGCACGGCCGGGGTGTCGGCTTGCGTCACCATAGGCGTGAAGTCGGGCCTTGCCAGTTCCAGCAACTTGCCGTAATCCAGGCCGGCTCGCGCTGCCGCGGCGCCCACACCGAGCACGCTGCGCAGCGCCGGGCAACGCTCGCGTACCAGCAACACGTTCTCTATCGAACTCTCATCACAAATCGCCAGCACCGCCTCACCATCCTGCAGCCGGTACTCGATCGCTTCGGGCCCGAACAGCATCGACAGCGGCATTGCCACGGCGCCCATCTGCAACACCGCCATGTAGGCAACGGCGGTCTCGAAACGCTGCGGCATCACGATGGCAACGCGCTGGCCCGGCTGAACCCCAAGCCCGGCCAGCACCTGCGACAGCCGGTTCGCCTGCTGCTGCAGTTCGAGGTAGCTGAAGCGCTTGCTTGTGCCTTCGGCGTCGGTGGCATAAATCGCGACCCGGCTGCTGGCGTCGGGCAGGGCCGCCCAACGGCCGCAACAAACCTGGGCGATATTGAATTGTTCCGGCACCAGCCACTCAAAGCCGGCGTGCAGCCGCTCATAGTTGTCCGCCGCGCCGGACTGCCGTTTGTCGCTGTTTTGACTGACGATCACCATGTGCCTCCGTATGATGCTTCAAATGTACCAAGCCCAACGAATTTCCCATAGCGAGTTTGTCCCTATACGCAATCTGCAGTACCACGTGCAGGTCTGGGGTGAACCCCGACCCGGCAGCACGCCCTGGGTGATGGTGCACGGCTGGATGGACGTGGCCGCCAGCTACCAGTTTGTGGTGGATGCACTGAGCCACCAGCATTACGTCATTGCCCCGGACTGGCGCGGCTACGGGCGCACGCCCGGTCACGCAGGCGCAGGACCCGGCGTGGACAACTTCTGGTTTCCCGACTACCTGGCAGATCTGGACTTTCTGCTCGACCACTACGCACCGGAAACGCAGGTGAATCTGATCGGCCACAGCATGGGCGGCAACGTCGCCATGCTGTACGCCGGTGTGCGCCCCGAGCGCATACGCCGCCTGGTCAACCTCGAGGGCTTTGGCATGCCCGCCAGCAAGCCCGAACAAGCGCCGCGACGCTACGCGAGCTGGATGAATGAACTGAAGCAACTGCACCGGGGCGAACTCGAACTCAAAACCTATGACAGCGCGGCCGGAGTGGCACAGCGACTGATGAAGACCAACCCGCGCCTGGGCGCCGACAAGGCCAACTGGCTGGCACAACACTGGGCGCAGCAGGACGCACAGGGCCGGTGGCGCATTCTGGGCGAGCCCGCGCACAAAATTTCGAACGCTCAGCTTTACCGTGCCGATGAGGTGCTGGAGCTCTACAAGCGCATCACCATGCCGGTGCTGTGCGTCGAAGCCTCTGAAAACAGTCTGGACCTTTGGTGGAAGGGCAAATTCACGCTGGAGCAGTTCCATGAGCGCCTGCAAGCGGTGCCACAGGTTGAAATTGCCCGCATCGAGGACGCCGGCCACATGATGCACCACGACCAGCCGGCAGTTTTGGCAGCCCTGATCGAAAGATTTCTTGATTGAGTGCGAAAATACGCGCTTATTGGAAACACACTCAGTCAGGATCACCCAGCATGGAAGCAGAACGCATCAACCTCATTGGCAACCAACTCTCCGATCTGAGCGCCCGTACGCTCGATCTACGGGGGTATCTTTGACTACGATGCCAAAGCTGAGCGACTGAGGACGGTCAACGCCTCGCTGGAAGACCCCACCGTCTGGAACGACCCGAAACGCGCCCAGGAGCTCGGGCGCGAAAAGAAGGCGCTCGACGGCGTGGTGCTGACGCTCGACACCCTGAGCGCCGAGTTGTCCGACAACTCCGAGCTGTATCAGATGAGCAAGGACGATGGCGACGAGGCCGGTCTGCTCACGATTGAAGCCGACACCGCGAAACTGGCTGCGACCATCGAGGGCCTGGAGTTTCGCCGCATGTTCAACAACCCGGCCGATCCGCTCAACGCCTTTGTTGACATCCAGGCCGGCGCCGGTGGCACCGAGGCCTGCGACTGGGCCAGCATGCTGCTGCGCCAGTACCTGAAATACGCCGAGCGCAAGGGATTTACCGCGACGCTGGAAGACGAGACCGCCGGTGACACGGCCGGCATCAAGGGCGCCACCATCAAGGTCGAGGGTGAGTACGCCTTTGGCCTGCTGCGCACCGAGACCGGCGTACACCGGCTGGTGCGCAAGTCGCCGTTTGATTCATCCGGCGGCCGCCATACCTCGTTCGCCTCGGTCTTTGTCTACCCGGAAATTGACGACTCGATCGAGATTGACATCAACCCTTCGGACGTGCGGGTGGATACGTTCCGCGCCAGTGGCGCCGGTGGCCAGCACATCAACAAGACAGACTCTGCCGTGCGTCTGACGCACCTGCCAACCGGCATCGTGGTGCAGTGCCAGGATGGGCGCAGCCAGCACAGCAACCGCGACGTGGCCTGGAAGCGACTGCGCTCGCGCCTGTACGACTTCGAAATGCGCAAGCGACAGGAAGAACAGCAGAAGCTGGAAGACTCCAAAACCGACGTTGGCTGGGGTCACCAGATCCGCTCCTACGTGCTCGACAACAGCCGCATCAAGGACTTGCGTACCAACTACGAAACGTCGGCAACACAAAAAGTGCTCGACGGTGACCTGGACCAGTTCATTGAAGCATCCCTGAAGCAAGGTGTCTGATGAACGTTGAGGCCCTGATCTTTGATCTGGACGGCACCATGATCGATTCGATGCCGTGGCATGCCAGAAGTTGGCTCCGATTCGCGCATGAGCACGGCCTGAACGTAGAAATTGACGACGTCATGCGACGCACTACCGGGCGCACCGGGCTGGAGTGCATGCGCGAGCTCTTTGGCCAGGACCTGCTCGAGGAACGTGCCTGGGAGCTGATTGCACAGAAGGAAGAGATCTACCGCGACCTGTTCGCCCCGGAGTTCTGCGAAGTTGCTGGCTTCGGCGAATTCGCGCAGCAAGCCCGCAGCCTGGGCTTGAAGGTCGGCATCGGTACCGCCGGCGACCGCTACAACATTGCGTTTGCCTTGTCCAAGCTGAAAATGCCACGACCGCCGCACGCGGTGGTCGGTGGCGACGAAGGGCTGCCCGGCAAGCCCGAGCCAGCTATCTTTCTGGAGGCGGCGAACCAGATGGATGCGTCCGCTGCCGGCTGCATCGTCTTTGAAGATGCGCCTTTTGGCATTGAGGCGGCGCGGCGCGCCGGCATGCGCGCCGTCGCCCTGTGCACCACCCACACGGCGGCGCAACTGGCCGGTCCGCACGTGATCGCCTGTGCACGTGACTACCATGAACTGATGAGTATGAAATTTTTGGAGAACCTGCATGTTGCAACTTCGTAACGCCGACGGCCCGACCAGCGTGATACGCCGCGCCGATTACAGCGCCCCGCCCTTCTGGATTGACTCGGTCAATCTGACTTTTGACCTGGACCCGGCCAAGACCCGCGTGCTCAACAAGATGACCCTGCGGCGCAACCCGGATGTGCCAGCGCAAGCGCTGCGCCTGGACGGCGAAGAGCTTAATCTTGCACGGGTGCTTGTCAATGGCCAGGGAGCTTCCTTCAAGATCGAGGGCAACCAACTGGTGCTGGACAACCTGCCGCCCGAAGGCGTTTTCGAGCTCGAAATCTTTACCACCTGCGCTCCCGTCAAGAACAGCAAGCTGATGGGCTTGTATGTGAGCAACGATTCCTTCTTCACCCAGTGTGAGGCCGAGGGCTTTCGGCGCATCACCTACTACCTGGACCGCCCCGATGTGATGGCGAGTTTCAGCGTCACACTGCGTGCAGACAAGCAGCGCTACCCGGTGCTGCTGAGCAATGGCAACCTGGTCGACTCCGGTGCGCTGGAAGGCTCCGGAAATGAGGGCCGTCACTTTGCCACCTGGGTTGATCCGCACAGAAAGCCGTGCTACCTGTTTGCGCTGGTGGCCGGCCAGTTCGTCTGCCGCGAGCAACGCATCAGTTCACGCGAGGGCAAAGAGCATTTGCTGCAGGTTTACGTACGCGCGGGGGATCTGGAGAAGACCGAGCAGGCCATGAACTCGCTGATGGCTTCCGTGGCCTGGGACGAAGCCCGCTTTGGCCTGCCGCTCGATCTGGAGCGCTTCATGATC
>CAIYMN010000098.1 GCA_903927295.1 uncultured beta proteobacterium
CAAGTGCGAGCGCTGCTGGCACTACTGCGCTGACGTCGACGCGGACAGCGCCCACCCCGGCCTGTGCGGACGCTGCATCAGCAACCTGCATGGTGCCGGTGAAGACAGGAAGTTTGCCTGATGGCGCGCAAGTCGAGTGGCAGCGCCGGCATGCTGCAATGGCTGGGTCTGGCGTTGATCGTGCTGATTGCAGATCAGTTCACCAAGGTGCTGGTGGTCGGCTTCTACCAGTTGGGCGCCAGCACACCCATCACCGGCTTCTTCAATCTGGTGCGCGCCCATAACAGCGGTGCAGCCTTCTCGTTCCTGTCGGACGCCTCGGGCTGGCAGCGCTGGTTCTTCAGCATCATTGGCCTGCTGGCCGCTGTCCTGCTCGTGTGGCTGCTCAGGTCACACGCCGGCCAAAGGCTTTTTTCTTTCGCACTGGCCTGTATCCTGGGCGGCGCAGTCGGCAATGTGATCGATCGCCTGCTCTATGGTTACGTCATCGATTTTCTGGATTTTCACTGGCGCTGGCTCGATCCGGTATTTGCAGGCGGACATTTTCCGGCCTTCAATATCGCCGACAGTGCGATAACCATCGGTGCTGCCTGCCTGATACTGGACGAGCTGTTGCGCGTCAGGCGCTCCCATTAACAAAGCAAGATGAGGAAAATGATCAAGTGACCCATTTGCTCAACCTGCTCGCGGCCATTGCCCTGCTGGTCTGGGGCACGCAACTGGTCCGTACCGGCATAGTGCGGGTCTTTGGCGCAAGCCTGCGCAACATCCTGTCCAAGAGTGTCAGCAACCGTTTCACCGCTATGGTGTCAGGTATAGGCGTAACTGCCCTGGTGCAATCCAGTACAGCGACGGCGCTGATCGTTTCTTCCTTTGTCGGCCAGGGCTTGATGAGCTTGCCTTCGGCTCTGGCCGTGATGCTCGGCGCCGATATCGGGACCAGTCTGATGGCTGTCGTGTTTTCACGCGACCTGTCCTGGCTCTCGCCCCTGTTCATTTTTGTCGGCGTCGTGCTTTTCATCGCCCGCCAGGCCACCACCTTAGGACGCATCGGGCGCATCCTGATCGGCCTGGGCCTGATGTTGCTGGCGCTGCAACTGGTCACACAGTCGACCACGGTGCTGACGCAGTCCCCGGCCATCAAAGCCTTGCTCGGATCGCTGAGCAGCGACCGCTTGCTGGAAATTACCGTGGGCGCCGTGCTGTCGATACTGAGCTACTCCAGTCTGGCGCTGGTGCTGCTGACGGCGACGCTCGCCAGTACTGGCGTCGTGCCGATTGATGTTGCCCTGGGCCTGGTGCTCGGCGCCAATCTGGGTAGCGGCCTGCTGGCAGTCCTGACCACGCTCAACGCCAATGTGGAAACGCGTCAGGTGCCAATTGGCAATATCGTATTCAAGGTCATCGGTCTTGTTGTTGTAACCCCCTTCATCAGCCTGTGGCTGGACAACCTGCGGCCTCTGGTCAGCGAAGTGGCAGCGCTGGTGGTGCTGTTTCATCTGACTTTCAACATCGTGGTCGGACTCCTCTTCATAGGCTTGACTCAGGTCGTGGCACGACACGTCGAAAAGTGGCTGCCCAAACTAGACAGGAGCACCGTGGCAGGGCGTCAACGGCACCTGGACCCGTCAGCGCTGGAGACACCGTCCCTGGCCATTTCGTGCGCTGTGCGCGAAGCCATGCACCAGGCCGATGTGGTTGAAACCATGCTGCTGGGTGTCCACGGCGTGATCAAGAACAACGACATCCAGCTGGCGCAAACGCTGCAAAAGATGGACGACACGGTAGACGAGTTGTACTCCGACATCAAATACTACCTGACCAAGATTTCACGCGAAGCGCTAAGCGAGAGCGAGGGTCACCGCTGGACTGACATCATCAGCTTCACGATCAACATGGAACAGATTGGTGACATCATCGAACGCGTGCTGGAAGACATTGAAAACAAGAAGATCAAACCCGGACGCGAGTTTTCCGAAGCCGGCATGGCCGAGATCACCGACCTGCATGACCGTCTGGTGGACAACCTGCGTCTGGGGATGAGCGTGTTTCTGGACGGCAACGTGCGCGACGCACGCAAGCTGCTCGAAGAAAAGACGCGCTTTCGCGATCTTGAGCGGGAATACGCCGCCACGCATCTGGAACGTCTTGCCGTCAATACCCCTCAGAGCATGGACACCAGCTCATTGCACATCGACCTGATCAGCGACTTGAAACGGATCAATTCGCACATCTGCTCCATCGCCTATCCAATTCTGGATTCAGCCGGCGCACTGGCGCCGAACCGGCTACGCGACCCAGTGGCACCGCATTCGGTCAAGCTTCATCCAGGGCGCACAACAAAATCAGAGCTGCCTCGGTCGTGAATTCATCGCGCTGCAAACGGGCGATCAAATCGGGCGCGTCAATCAATTCGAACTGCACGACCTCACCGTCCTGATTGAGCGGCCGCACGCCGTCGGGCACGGTGCACCGGTACCAGTCAACCCACTCCACGACATAGCCTGCGTCAGCACCGTCTGAACTCGGCTTGCGCAGCACCACTTCACCGCCCCGGCGCAGGTCTGTCAGCGTGTCCATGCGCAAACCAGCCTCTTCCCAGGTTTCGCGCGCCAGCGCCGACTCCAGGCTGTCCTGCGCCGACACCATGCCACCCATCAAGGTATCCCAGAGTCCCGGGTTGCTCGCCTTGTCCAGGGAGCGCTGCTGCACCCAGAAACGCCCATCGCTGCTGCACCCGACCAGATGCACGGCGCGTGTATCCACACCGAGAGGCCGCACCACGCCTCGCTCAACACTGGCAATCTGCTGTCCCTGCGCATCGCACACCGCAAGTTGCTCGTCGCGCCAGTGCTGGCGCACCCGGCCCACGCCCAACTCCCGTAGCGCGTCGGCCAAAGCCTTCAGCGCCGATGTGGCATCACCGAGCAAGCGCCAATGCGGACCGGTCTCGCTGCTCTCCAACTGCAGTAACTGCGTCGCCAGCAACGGCTGACGTGCCAGCAGTGGAGCGAAGAAGTCAGTCTCCACCGAGCCAATCACGTGCTGTCGCCAGAGCAGCGGCACGCGCGGTCTGAGTGGCAACTGACCGGCCCTGGCCAGCAGAGCCGCGCGCCACAGCGGATCGACTGCCAGACTCACAGGGTCAGAATCGTGCAGCCGGTGGTCTTGCGTGCTTCCAGAGCGATGTGGGCCTGCTGCACCTCTTCCAGTTTGAAGCGCTGGTCGATACGGATGCTTACGTTTCCGCTGGTCACCGCTTCAAACAGATCGTCGGCCATGGCCTGCGTCGTCTCGCGCGTTGTGATGTGACTGAACAGGGTCTGGCGCGTTACATAGATCGACCCTTTGGGACCCAGGATGCCAGGCGCAAACGGCGCCACCGGACCCGACGCGTTGCCAAAACTGGCCATCAGCCCGAACGGTGCCAGGCAATCGAGCGACTTGTCCCAGGTGTCCTTGCCAACCGAGTCGTACACCACCTTGACGCCCTTGCCGCCAGTGATTTCTTTCACGCGCGCCAGAAAATCCTCGCTCGCATAGTTGATGACAAAGGCTGCGCCATGCTCCTTGGCCAGTGCGCATTTGGCGTCGGAGCCCGCAGTACCGATAAGTTGCAGCCCCATCGCACGCGCCCACTGGCAGGCAATCAGGCCCACACCACCGGCGGCTGCGTGAAACAGCACAAAGTCCCCGGCCTGCAAGCCGCCCTGCGGCAAAGTACGCTTGAGCAGGTACTGCGCAGTCAGACCCTTGAGCATCATGGCGGCACCGGTCTCGAATGAAATGGCATCGGGCAGTTTGCAGACGCACTTGGCCGGCATCACACGAAGGTCGCAGTAGCTTCCCGGTGGCTGACTGGCATAGGCGGCACGATCACCCACCTTGAGGTGCGTCACGCCAGCACCTACCGCTTCCACGACGCCAGCGGCTTCCATGCCAAGTTGCAAGGGCATGGGCATCTGGTACAGGCCGCTGCGCTGATAGACGTCGATGAAATTCAGACCCACCGCATGATGCCGTATACGAATTTCTCCAGCGGCCGGCTCACCTACGGTCACCTGGACTAACCTGAGTTGCTCGGGGCCACCGTGTTGGTCAATACGAATGGCGCGGGAAGTCAGTGTGCTCATGGCAGGAATCCTTGTTTGTGAAATTGCCCCTATCGTGCCACGAAATGGCGCTGAAAGCTGTCGCAAGGTCATAGGGAATTCACGCGGGTCTTGTTACAGTCCTGCCATGCACCCCCGACTGACCCCCACCGCCGCCCTGCTGCTGACCATACCGCCGCTGCTATGGGCCGGCAACGCCGTGGTGGGCCGCATGGTGACCGCGCTGGTGTCGCCCATGACACTGAACTTCTTGCGCTGGGTGCTGTGCTTTGGCATGCTGCTGCCGTTGGCCGGCGCCGTACTGCGCCCGGGCAGCGCTCTGTGGCCGCACTGGCGCCGCTTCTCGCTGCTAGCCCTGCTCAGCGTGGGAAGCTACAACGCACTTCTGTACCTGGCACTGAACACTTCGACTCCGCTGAACGTGACGCTGGTCGGCTCCAGCGCGCCAGTCTGGATGCTGCTGATCGGGCGACTGTTCTTCGGCGTGCCAGTTTCGAAGCGCCAGACGCTCGTTGCGCTGCTCTCGGTTGCCGGCGTGCTGCTGGTGATTTGCCGTGGCGAGCCTGATGCCCTGCTGCAAGTGCGACTGGTCACAGGGGACCTTTACGTGCTGTTGGCGGGTGTCGGCTGGGCCTACTACAGCTGGATGCTGGCGCACCCCACGGTGGAACCCCCTGCGATACGCGCCGACTGGTCGGCCTTCCTGCTGGCGCAAGTGGCGTTCGGTCTGCTCTGGTCAGGACTCTTCGCAGGCGCGGAGTGGACGATCGGCATGGGCCATGCCCGGTGGGGTTGGCCACTGGCGGCCACCTTGCTCTTTGTCGCTATCGGCCCGGCGCTGATTGCGTTTCGGGCCTGGGGCGCCGGTGTGGCACGCGCCGGTCCTGCCGTGGCTGGCTTTTTTTCCAACCTCACGCCTCTCTTTACCGCCCTGCTGTCCAGCGCCTTCCTGGGCGAAGTGCCGCACCTCTATCACGTACTCGCCTTCGCCCTGATCATGGGCGGGATCGTCGTTTCGTCCAGGCGCTAGATTATTGTGCCTGGAAGCCGCTGGCCTTGATGATGCGGGCCCAGGTCTGGGCGTAGGCATGCTCGCGGCTGGCGAGTTGTTGCGGCGACATGTATGCCACCGTCAGGCCCATGGCCGTCAACCGCTCATGCACATCAGGCATCGCAATGACCTTGGCCACAGCTTCGGCAAAGCGGTCAATGACTGCCCTGGAAGTGCCGGCAGGCGCAAAAATGCCGTAGTAGGGAATGTCTTCAAACCCAGCCAGTCCGAGTTCGGCAAAGGTCGGCACATCCGGCAACGCAGCTTGGCGCGTGGCCCCGAGCACCGCGACGACGCGCACCTTGCCCGCCTTGTGGTTTTCAATGAAATCCGGGATCGATGCCACACCGGCGTTGATCTGGTTGCCCAGCATGTCGGCCATCATCGGAGCACTGCCCCGGTAGGGCGCAGCCTGCAGGTCAATCGCATACTTCTGACCAATCAGCTTGACCAGAAATTCAGGCACCGAGGCTGGTGCGGGTACACCCACCGAGCCCTTGCCAGCGCCGTCCTTGCGCACCCAGGCGACATAGTCGTTCATCGACCGGGCGGGCGTCCCGCCCGAGACCGCCAGTGCATTGACGAAAGTGGCAAAACCGACCACCGAAACAAAATCACGCGCCGGATCAAAACCGGGATTCTTTACCACCAGCGGCAGAATTGAAATCGTGTGGTCATGCGTGAGGAAGAAGGTGGTGCCGTCCGGTGCCGCCGTCTTTAGCACCTGCGCTGCAATCTGCCCCCCGGCACCGGCACGGTTTTCCACAATCACCGTGGTGCCGAGTTGGTCCTTCAGCTTGTCCGCCAGCGTGCGCGCAATGGCGTCGGTACCACCACCTGGCGGAAAGCCCACAAGCAACTTGATAGGGCCGGTCTGCGCCTGCGCCAGGCCGCCCAGCAGGAAGGCGCCGAGGGCGATGGACTTGACAAGCCGGCCGGCAAGGCGCGGTAGCGATGTTCTGATCATTCGGACCTCCAATAGACGACAGGAAAAAGTATACGGGCTCAAAACGTGCCCGGGTAAGCGCCACCATCGGCCAGCACATTCTGGCCATTGATGAAGCCAGCGTGCTGACTGCACAGGAAAGCGCAGATGGCGCCAAACTCCTCAGGAGTTCCAAAGCGCTGCGCCGGGATGGTCTTCTTGCGGGCATCGATGACCGACTCGATATTCAATCCGGATTTCTGTGCTGCCCCGGTCATGAGCGCCTTCAGCCTGTCGGTGTTAAAGGCACCGGGCAGCAGATTATTGATGGTGACCCCCTGCCCAGCCAGCTTGCTGCGCGAGGCCCCAGCCACAAAACCGGTCAGGCCGCTGCGCGCGCCATTGGAAAGCCCCAGAACGTCAATGGGCGCCTTCACGGCACCCGACGTGATATTGACGATGCGCCCGAAACCGCGCGCCATCATGCCGTCAACGGTCGCCTTGATGAGATCAATAGGTGTCAGCATATTCGCGTCCAGCGCCTTGATCCAGGCCGCTCTATCCCATTCACGAAAATCACCCGGTGGCGGACCGCCAGCATTGGTCACCACAATATCAAAGTCGCGTCGCTGCGCAAAAACTGCCTCGCGCCCTTCAACCGTGGTGATGTCCGCAGCCACAAATTGCACACTGCCCGTTGCCGGCCGCAGCGTGTCTGCCTCCAGCTCCGCCACCGCTGCCTGCAATACCTCGGCGCGGCGCGCCACCATCAGCACATTGACGCCTTCGCGCACCAGCGCCTGGGCGCAGCCATACCCCAGTCCCCTGCTGGCGCCGCAGACGAGAGCCCATTTACCCGAGATACCTAAGTCCATCGTCCGTACTCCTGAGTTTGCGGCAATTGTCCCCGATATTTGCCACGACTGGATCGAGCGGCTTGGGATGTGTCGGCGCCCTCATACAGCCAAATGCGCAGAAATCGATCACCAACACATCCCAAGCCGCTCGGCTCAGCTTTGCCGTGTAAAAACAAAGATCCCTGCTATCACCAGCACCGTGCCGGCAGCAACCCAGAGCGTGAACGGCTCACCCAGAATCAGCACGCCCATCAGGATGGTGGAGAGCGGCCCCACCATACCGACCTGCGACACCACGCTGGCACCAACGCGCTCAATAGCCATCATGACCAGCAGCACTGGCAGCGCCGTGCACAGCGTGGCATTGAGCACCGAGAGCCAGATCACTGGTGGTGCCACCAGCGCTGCACTCCAGGGACGCAACAGCACAAACTGCGCAATGCACAGCACGCAGGCCACACTGGTGGCCAGGCCCACCAGACGCAGCGAGCCCAGCCGCTGCACCATCTCGCCGCTGAAGATCAGGTACCAGGCATAGCTGACGGCACTCAGGAACACCAGCAATGCGCCGAGCGCCACATCGCCACCCTCCAGTTTGACCTCGTGACCAAAGACCAGCAGCACGCCGCTGTAGCTGATCAGCATGCCGACAATCTGCACTCGCTTGACGCGCCGGCGGTACATCAGCCAGGCCAGCGCCAGCACCAACGTCGGGTTCAGGTAAAGGATCAGCCGCTCCAGCGACGCGCTGATGTAGGACAGACCCGAAAAATCCAGATAGCTTGCGAGGTAGTAGCCGCTGAAGCCCAGGCCCGCAATGCCAAGCCAGTCCTTGCGCGTCAGTGGCGGCTTGCCGCGACTCGCCCACCAGGCCATCAACACAAAGAAGGGCAAGGCGAACAGCATGCGGTACATGATCAGCGTCACCGCGTCCACGCCATGCCGGTAAGCCAGCTTGACGATGATGGCCTTGCCGCTGAAGGCGATGGCGCCGGTGGCGGCAAGCAGCAAGCCGGTGGCGCGGCTTTTCGAAGCCGCTGAAGCGTTAAGAGTCATTGTTTGCACACCAAGCCTGCTTGAAAGATCTGGCTGATGGGGCGCTTAGCGCAGGAGTTTTTGGGGTCAGAGTCCAAATTCGCCGAGCCGCAGGCTCGCCCATAGGGTGCGACGCAACGCGTCGCAGCGAAATTGGCGTCTGACCCCAATAACTCGGGGGACAGCCGCGAAGCTGAGTGCCCGAGCAGTCAGATCGACCCACATGCTGAGCGGAATTTGGCTCATCGTTTGGACTGAAAGGCATTGACGGCAGACGGCATGGATGGATCCCTGAAGTCCACCGATTGTGCGTCAAAACGACGACCAAACTTGACAGAAGCGCGTACCCTGCGCTGGCGCGCCGCTTACGCCTTCTGAACGCGCTTCGCCCGGGGTCGCTTGCTCACCCCGAGCGAGAGCGCGGCCTGCTCTGACCGGGCAGCGAGTGCCTTTTCACGCACACTTTCGATGTCCGCGTCGCTAAAGGGACCGTTCACGCCAGAGATGGCGGCCAGCTTCATGCCGTGTTTGAGTCCAAGCTGGTAGATTTCACGGACCTTTTCCCATTCAATCGCGCGACCCACCGTGAAGTTTTCAAAACGACCTTCCAGCGCCAGCACGATGGTTTCGGCCAGGCAGGCATAAGCCACACCTTGGGGCAAGCCGATGTTCTTCATGTGCACGTCTCCCGGCAGCTGAATTTCACCGGACTCAATCACCAGCACATCGGGTCGTTTGGCAACTTCCTCTGCCGGCAGGTCGAGCGGGCGTGCCACATCGGTGATGACGCAGCCGGGCTTGACCTGCATGATGTCGAGCACCTTCTTGCCGGCACCCGAGGTTGCCGTGACGATCATGTCCATGGCGGCGATGTCCTTGTCGGCGCGCGCCGCCAGAAACAGTCTGGCGTCCGGCGTCTCCTGCAGAATCGATTCCTTCAAAGCCAGAAGTTTGGCGGTTTCCGGCGAAACCAGATACACCTCCTCGGCCGCCTTGGCCATCAGGCGTGCGCAGACCGAGCCGATGGCCCCCGTCGCGCCTACCACCATGGCCTTGAACTTGACACGTTCCCTGCCCTTCGGTGCAGGCAGCAAGCGCATGCGCAGCAGGGCGTCGTGCGCTGCCCAGAGCGCGCCCGAGGCGCTGTAGCTATTGCCCGTGGTGATCGGCAATGGCGAGCGTCTGGCCACTGACACACCAGCATCACCGACGACCTTGGTGAAGGCGCCCAGACCCATGATCTGCGCGCCCAGACGCCGCGCCATGGCAGCCGCATCAAGCAGGCGCCGGTACGTGAACTCGGGACTGTGCTGCATGATTTCCCGGGGCGTGCCGCCAACCGAGATCAGCCAGCCTTCGGCTTCGACGCCCGTGGGTGAACGGATGCCACTGATGCGCGAATAGACAAAGGGCGGCGCATAAGCCATGATCTTTTCGAGCGTATTCATGAGCACTGGAGGCGATACCTGCGACAGCAGCTCAATCGGCTTGACTTTCTTGAAATACTCTTGGGACAAAGGATGAATCACGAAGGCGAAGCGATTGACGCGCCTGAATCCGTTGGGGTAGATGATGCGCGGCGCCAACTGTTCACCGCCAATGATTTCCAGGTAGTCGTCTTCCTCAATTGCCTCGGGGACTTTGCCTGTGGCGGCCGCGATCATGGCATCGAGCAGGTAGGGACCCACAACCCTGCTCTTGATGACGGGAGAGCCATCGATCACCAGATGAACGCCCTTGTCCCTGAGCTGGGCGATGCGCTGCTCGCTGGCGGTCGAGGTGATGATGGTCTTGCCGGCCAGTTCTTCGGGTCCGAAGTCGTCGAGTTCCGTCAGGGTGCCGACGATCACGCTCGCCTTGTGCATCGCCTTTCGCAGCAGAAAGCGACTCCAGTCCTTGAGCGTTCCTTCGGCCACAGCCTCAGGCAGTGTCCAGTCCTTGACGTAGTGCGCCCCGGTGCCATACAACTGCAGTGCCGCCATGGAGGTCAGCAATTTGGGCACGCCAAGCTGCAACAGCGGGTCGGCAAACATCAGGTTCCCGGTATGCTCTGTCAACGCCAACGCCAGCTTGTAGTTCTTCAAACCCGAAAAAAAGAGAACGCGCGCGTTGTTGAAGTAGCTGCCCAGTTGCGCCTGTGCGCGCCGCAGCGCCCATTCCTGCAGAATCTCCTCGAGCCTTGCGCCAACAGTGACCGGCACGCGGGATACCAAGGCCCTCAGCCGAGCAGCATCCTTTTCAACAAAGCGGTGCGCGCCAGCCTGGTAATGATCCTTGATGACGCCCAGACCGATCACGTCGGCGCGGGGCTCCCAGGTCTTGAGCAGTCTGGCTGCCTTGGCGATGCTGCCATTCGTGCCGACGCGATGGACGGCGATCTGTTGCCCGAGAAAGGGCATGTTGAATTTGAAATCCTGGTCACTGGCACCCAGGCTGATCCCGACAACTGTCTTCATGATGACTGCAATTTGGAGTGATGCAACTAATAGAATTCTTCTACGAGATGCATCATCGGAACCTCGAATGGCTCAAAGAGTTGTCATTTAACAAGAAGGAGTTTCCATGGCTGCCAATACCCTGACCGACGTCGCGCGCAACGTGGGCCTTTCGGGCGTGATGCGACTGGCAGGTCTGGCAACAAGGCTGCTACCGATTCCGCAACCCACGATGCTGGTGGGGCCAGGTGCCAGCGAGCGCCTGGGTCAGGCGATTCACGATTTTGGTCATCGAAAGATCCTGATCGTCACGGATGCCACCATTGCAAGGCTGGGCTTGATGCTGCCAATGACACAGGCCCTCACATCGGGTGGCACGGAATTTGTCGTCTTTGATGCGATCAGTCCCGACGCGCCGATTGACGAGATTGAACAGGGCGTTGCCCTCTTCAACACCGAGGGCTGCGATGCCATTGTGGCGTTCGGCGGTGGCTCGGTCATGGACGCGGCCAAGGTCATTGGCTTGTCCGCCGCCAACAACAAACATCCTTTGCGGCTGGTCGGCTACTTCAAGGGCTTGCGCGGACCGGCTCCAATCTATGCAGTACCGACCACCGCAGGCACCGGATCCGAAGTGACTGTGGCGGCGGTGGTGTCCGACCCGCTCAGCCAGCGCAAGCTGGTGATTGCCGACACCCGCATCGTTCCCAAAATGGCGGCACTGGATCCGTGCCTGATGACGGGGTTGCCCCGGCACATCACGGCATCGACCGGAATGGACGCACTGACCCACGCCATTGAAGCCTTCATCGGCCACTGGGGGACTGCTTTCACCGACCGTATGGCGCTCACCAGTGTCAGCATGATCTACCAGAACCTGCCGCTCGCCTACGCCAATGGCGAAGATTTGATGGCGCGCGAAAAGATGGCCCTGGCAGCCAGCTACGCGGGTCAGGCCTTCACCCGGGCCAACGTCGGATACGTCCACGCCATCGCGCATCAGTTCGGTGGCCTGTATCACACGCCGCACGGCCTCGCCAATGCAATCATGTTGCCGCATGTGCTGCGCTTTCTGAGCCCGTCCATTACGCCCAAGCTGGCGCTACTGGCGCTGCGTGCCAGGCTCGGCGATGCATCGGAAGGCAGTGCCAACCTGGCGAACAGGTTCCTCGATTCCATTGAAGCGATGAACCGGAAACTGGGCATTCCCAGCGAGTTGCCGGCACTGCGTGCCACAGACATCCCGGCGCTGGCCCGCGCCGCCTGTCGAGAGGCCAACCTGAACTATCCGGTGCCAATTTACCTGTCGCAGGAAGATTGCGAATCAGTGATCCGTCAGGTATTGCCAGTCAAGGTGTCGGTCAGGAAAAGAAAGCCTGCAAGCACCCGCAAATCGGCGTAGGATAAGTCAACAATAACTCCTGGACCGTCATGTTGGGGAACGTGCGGTCCACACGCTGCAGAGCATGAAGTTTCATCTGATTTTGTCAGGGTTGAGGGCACGACTGGCTGAACTCAGGCGCAATCACCGAGCGGTGCAGGACGATGCCGCGATGGAGTCCATGCGGCGGATATTGATCACTTTCTGGTTCTTTGCGCCGCTGGAAATGGCCCTGGCCATCTGGTATTTCAATTACCCCATTCCAGCGAATGACCCAAAGGCGCAGCTCTGGGCGAATGCACTCTTTCTGCTGCACGCAATCACGGCGGCTACAACGCTGCTGCTGATGACGGTCGTCCACGCCCTCTTGCGCAGGCCCAATCCCGGCACCGGAACGGTTCTTGGCCTGCAAGCCATGATGTGCCTCACCTACCTGATGTATGGCGTTGTCGTTTCGTATTTCGACGTTGCTGTTGGGGGTACGGAAGCGTTCATCCTGGTCTGTTTTGCCGTCGCCGGCCTGTCGCTGATGCGGCCCTTGGTTTCCATGGTCTTGTTCGGCATAACTTTTGTGGCCATCTGGCAAATGTTGCTCCTGAGTGACCAAAGCGGGCAGCAACTGGCCATCATGCGTCTTAACTCGATCACCGCCATCGTTTTGGCGATCGTTGTGTCGGCCATCATCTTTCATCAATACGCCCGGAGCCTGCTCCTGCGTCGGGCGCTTGAGGTTCTTGCAGGCCAGGACCCTTTGACTTTATTACCCAATCGGCGTCAATTGATGGAGCGCCTGAAGACGGCTCTGAGCCTGACGGCGCGCCATGGCAAGTATGGCGCCTTGTTACTGATTGATCTGGACAATTTCAAGACCGTCAACGATACCCGCGGCCATCTTGCCGGGGACCTGTTGCTCAAGGAAGTCGCCGGCCGACTGCTTGCAAGCGTACGTGAGGGCGATACGGTCGCCAGATTCGGTGGTGACGAATTCATGGTCATGCTGGAAAATCTTGGCAATGATTTGAACGGCGCCGCGCGGCAGGCGGAAGTGGTCAGCGAGAAGATTCTTGAGAGGATCCGTCAGCAATATGCTCTGGGGACATCAGAGTTGGGTCACAGTAGCGCCAGCATTGGCATCGCCCTGTTTTCGCCCGGCGATCATTCGACAGAGGAGTTGATCAAGCAGGCGGACGCGGCGATGTACCAGGCCAAGGACGCGGGTCGCAACATGGCGCGCTTCTACGATGCCGAAATGCAGGCCAGGCTGGTCGACCGCGCGGCCCTGGAGGACGATCTCCGACAGGCGCTGACACTGCGACAGTTCGTCTTGCACTATCAGCCCCAAGTGGATTCAGTCGGCAAGGTGGTGGGCGCTGAGGTGCTCGTGAGATGGCTACACCCGCAACGCGGATTGATAGCACCTGGCCAGTTCATCCCCTTGGCCGAAGAGGTGGGTCTCATCTCGGCCATTGGCAGCTGGGTTCTGGAAACGACATGCCAACAACTGGCGTGTTGGGCGATGCAGCCGGCCAGGTCTGAACTCACGCTCTCGGTCAATGTGAGTTCGCAACAATTCCGTCAAGCGGATTTCGTGGATCGGATAAATCAGATCATGCTGCACACCGGCGCCAACCCAAAGCGCTTGAAACTGGAATTGACCGAGAGCATCATGGTGAAGGACGTTGATGATGTTGTGGCGAAAATGGG
>CAIYMN010000099.1 GCA_903927295.1 uncultured beta proteobacterium
CGCGGGGTGGCAGAACTTTTCATTGAGGTAACTCCTAGGTCTAGATCTCGGTTTGTGTCTAATTGGATTCGGTCTACAAAAATGGAAAGGTTTCCATTTGGACCTACTTTAGCACCGCGCAAAGACCTGTAAAGCTGGTGAAAACCCTAGCCTTATGACGATCTCGCGAAATTGTTGAACAAAACATTGGGTTCTGTCGCGACACAACAACAGCGCCGCCGGGAGCGTGGTGTTCGGGCCTGCAGAGCCAGTTACTCGCGCTCAAAAGGGCAGCGTTCCCTCACCCCGAGCAGGTGGTGTCTGCGCGTAGCCGCCGTGGCGTTGGTAAACCCGGACATAGTCAACCAGCATCTCGGCCGGGAAAGGTGTCGAGCCATCGGGGTTGCCGCCGAAATCGCCACCTACGGCCAGATTCATGATGAGGTAGAACGGCCGATTGAACGGTGCCGGCCAGGCATGGAGGTCGGCCTCACTGAGCGGTGGTGCGCCCTTGCCGGCCTGGACGCGAGGACTGCTCCACCAGAAATCCTTGCGAGCGTACAGCGCGCCGTCCACATACCAGCGGATTTCGCCTGGCTCCCACTCCAGCGCGTAAACGTGGAAATCGGCGATCGACTGTCCGTCAGGAAACGGGTAGCGGGCATGACTGCTGGCGTTGGCATCCCAGGCTGAGCCGAAGTGCAATGCGCCAGTGACGGCGCCCGGGATCGCGCCACGCGCTTCCATGATGTCGATCTCGCCGCTGGCCGCCCAGCTGCCGTAGCCATGCTCGCGTGGCAGCATCCATAAAGCGGGCCACAAACCCTGCCCGGTCGGCAGCTTGGCACGGATCTCGAATCGGCCATAGGTCTGGCTGAACAGGTTGGCTCCGGCACGGGTTTGCGACTTCAAGCGACCCGAGCTATAGCCGAATCCATCGCGCGACTCCCTGACCGCTCGCAGGTGCAACATGCCGTCCTGCACAAAGACGTTGTCGGTGTCGCGCGTGTAAGTCTGCAATTCACGGTTGCCCCAGCCGGCAATCCACTTGTTCTCGCCGTAGTTGTAGAAACCATTGCCGAGATCGAAGTCCCATTTGCTGCGGTCGAGCTCGCGCCCATCGAATTCATCGCTCCAGACCCGGGTCCAGCCCACCGGTGCCTCGGGCGCTGTGGCGCACGAGACCAGCGCGAGCGTCAGACCCGCCAGCGCGAGGCGTACAAGACAATTTCGGCACGTCGTCCAGCGCCCTACCCGCCCACCTGCTTTTATCGTCATACCGTCTCCTGTGCTCAAAGTCTAGCGCAGCCTGACTTCGGCCAGTAGCGCGTAATGGTCCGATGCGTAAGGTCCCTCAGACCGCTCGCTCAGAATGTGATGTGTCAGAACCTGCGTCAATCCGTCAACCAGCACATAGTCGATCTTGTTGCCGGCCTGCAGATCGGAACCAAAGCCGTTGAAAGTCAGGTCGCCGCCGCTCAGTGGCGTGAGGGAAGCCACGGCGGCATCGACCAACACCTGCGTCAGCAGAAGGTGTGCGACCGAGCCGGGTCGATCGTTCAGATCCCCGGTCAGAATCACCGGCAAGCGGCCGGCCTCGCGCTGGAGCGTGGCGTCAATCAGGCGGGCGCTCTCGCGCCGGGCCACGTGGCCGACATGGTCGAAGTGCGTGTTCGCGAAGATGAACTCGCGGCCGTCGGACTGACGGCGCAGCTTCAGCAGGCTGAGAGTCCGGTTCAGTGCGGCGTCCCAGCCGCGTGACACGCGCTCCGGTGTTTCGGACAACCAGAACGTCTTGCGCGAGCTGATCGTGAGTGCCGCCCGACGCACCAGTACGGCGTTCATCTCACCCTTCTCGGCGCCATCATCGCGACCGACACCCATCCAGTCGTATTCCGGCAGCAGCGCAATCAAATCCCTGATCTGGAACAACTCGGCCTCCTGCAACCCGACCAGATCGGCCTGCGTTGAGCGGATGGTTTGCGCCACGAGCGACCTGCGACGGCTCCAGTGGTTTGGATCATCAACTTGTTCGCACGAACCGCAACGGATGTTGTAGCTCATGACACGCAGTACCGACGCGGTAGCTGTCTGGTCAAGTGCTGCCGGCACGAGGGAACCTGCACACGACGCGGTCAAGGCGGCACACAGCACCAGCCAGAGAAGTTGAAGCGCGCGCATGCAGTCTCCAGCAGGGTCCGGTCGACGCTCAACGCAGCTTGAAGGGCTCCGGCGCGACAGCACTGTTCATCCATTTCAGTACGCCGGCGTGCGGCAGGTAGGCGACGCTGCCGAACTGCTTGAACAGGGCTTCGATCTCGGCCAGCGGCGCACTGGCGAAGTCCAGTGCCGGCACCTTGACGCCGTCGGCATTGGTGACCAGACCCCAGTTGACCTTGCCCTGCCCACCAGTGTTGCTGATGAGCTTGTAGGCCCACGCCGCTGAGGCCCAGCCCAGGTCGGCGTAGGCATCAAAAGTAGCACGCGTTATCTGCCCGGCGAGCTCATGCTCGACATCAGCCCAGGGCTGAAATTCGCCGACGAAAAAGGCTGTATTCAGGCGCTTCATGCGCTCTTTCCACTCACAACTGCCAACAGTGCCGTCCGGACCGCAGGCAAACCAGTCGCGGTGCACGTCAGCGCCGGGCTGCCCCCATCCAAAGAACCCCGGGTAAAAATGCATCTCAAACGCCACATTGCGCATTCCTCTGCTTGCCGGGTTGCCGTAGGCGTCTATGCCCTGGTTATGGCCTGGCAGGATGATGACGTGATTCGGATCAACGGCACGCACACGCTCATACAGGATTTGCACAACGCGGGCGAGCTCCTCAGGACTGGTGCCCCATGGCTCGTTGAGCAGGCTGTACCCCGCCACGCTGGCACGGTCCTTGTAGCGAGAGGCCACCTGCTCCCACAGCCAGATGGTGCGCTCCTGGTACTCAGGCGTGCTCCAGTAGAGGTTGCGGTTGGCGCAGCCGCTGTGATGCTCCACGCCCTGACTGCCGACAGCGCCGTGCAGGTCGAGGATGACGTACATGCCGCGCGCCTCGGCCTGACGTATGGTCTCGTCCAGATAGAGCCAGGCATCGGCGCGCAAGTGGCGTGGCTTCTTTTCGTCCTCCAGCAGACTCCAGATGAAGGGCAGGCGCACCAGGTTCAGGCCAAAGCGCGGCAACATGTCCCAATCGCGCTGGGTCATCCAGTTGTCGCGAAACAGCTTCATCAGACGTTCCCGCTCGGCATAGCCAAAACGCGCATCGAGTTTGGCTTCGAGCGTGCACTGATCGTCAATCGCCTCCGAGTGCTGGCCCATCATCCAGAATTCCAGCATCAGCCAATTGCCGAGATTGACGCCCTTGAGATTGATCGGTGTGCCGCTTTCGTTCACCCAGCGATTGCCTTGCACATGCACCATGGACTGCTCCGCTGCGGCGCTGCTGGCATAGCCCATCAGTGCCATCATCTGCACAATAACAAGAAGGATGTAAGTCATAAGAAGTCCAATGTGCTGCTCAGGCAACGTGGTCAAGGTCTGACAGGCATTCGTCCAGAATGTCGAGTGCCTGCCCCATCTGCTCGCGCGTGGTGATGAGCGGTGGTGTCAGCGTCAGCACATTGCCCATGGTGGTCTTGAAGGACAGACCGCGTGACAAGGCCGCGTAGAGCACGCGCTCGGCGGAGTCTGGCGCAGGCGTCTTGGTAGTGCGATCGCTTACGAGTTCCAGCCCCAGCAGCAGGCCGCGGCCACGCACATCGCCAATCAGGGGGTGGCGCTGCTTCATCTCCTGCAGGCGCTCCAGTGCGTAGGCACCAACGCGCGCTGCATTCTCAACCAGTTGCTCGCGTGCTATCACTTCCAGCGTGGCCAGGGCAGCAGCCGCTGTCACGGGATTTTTCTCGTGCGTGTAGTGACCCAAGGCATAGGCGCCAGCTACATCCAGATCGGCGCGCGCGATGCAGGCAGCGATCGGCAACACTCCGCCACCCAGGGCTTTGCCCAGCACCACGATGTCTGGTGCAGCGGCGTCATGTTCGGCGGCGAAGAAGCGCCCGGTCTTGCCTAGGCCCGTGGGGATTTCATCGAAGATCAGCAGGGTGCCGTGGGCATGGCAGGCCGCACGCACCGCCTGCCAGTAGCCCGGCGGCGGAATGAAGGGCACGGCGCGCGCCGGCTCCGCAATCACGGCCGCCACATCGCCCTCACGCTCGAGCACATAGCGCACCATGGCTGCGCAAGCCAGCTGACATTGATCGAGACGAGGCCGGCCCTGGTCGTCCACCGCGTGACCATAGGGGCAGCGATAGCAGCCAAACGGCGCCACGTGTTCGCTACCAGGCAGCAGTGGCCCGACTGCGCAGCCGCTGCGAAATAAGGACTCGCCACCCACACTGGAGGCGCCAAAACCGGCGCCGTGAAAGGAGTCCCAGAAACTCAGGGTCTTGAAGCGTCCCGTGGCAATGCGCGAGAGCTTGATCGCCACTTCCACCGCATCGGAGCCGCCCGTAGTGAACAGCACCTTGCCAGCGCAGCCGGTCAGTGACGTGAAACGCGCACCCAGCGCCTCCGCCAATTCAAGCGCGCGTTCACTGGCAAAGCGGCGCGGCGCAAAACTCAGGGTATCGAGTTGCTGCTTGATGGCGGCAATGACGTGCGGATGGGCGTAGCCAAGGTGGTGCACATTGTTGCCATGAAAATCCATGTAGCGCCGGCCAGCCGTGTCTTCGATCCAGATGCCTTCGGCACGGGCGATGGCGCTCAGGCACGGGGTAGAAACCGATTGGTGCAAAAAGGCCGCGCTGTCGCGTACCAGCAGACTGCGTGTCGGGTCGTCAAGGTGCTGGTCCTGCCACTGCCTGCGCTGTGGCGACGCGTTAACGTCGCCCTCGCTTTGTGACGGCCCGGCTCCCATCGTCAAGTGGCGAGCGAGCGCTGGCGCAGGTCGTTGTCGATGGTGCGCTGCTTGCTCAGCATCACGTGATCGAACATCGCCTGTCCGGCAGCCTGCGCGTCACCCGAGGCAATCGCTTTGACGATCTGCTTGTGTTCATTCAGGAAGGTTCGCATCAAACCGGCGTCGGCCAGATTCTGGCGTCGAAACAGCGAGAGCTCCTTGATGAGCCGGCGATAGGTCTCGGTCAGCTTGCGGTTGCCGCAGATCTCCACCATGCGGTCATGGAACTTCAGGTTCAGCACGTGGTACTGATGCGCGTCCTGCGCTTTCACGGCCGTTTCCATCTCGGCCACCATGGCCTTGATTTCTTTCAGTTGCTCGGGCGTGATGCAGACCGCCAGCCGTTTGCCAATCCAGTCGTCCATGGCGGCGCGCAAATCGAATATTTCGAGTGCCTCGTCCATCGGGATGGCGCGCACAAAGACGCCGCGGTTCTTTTCGGTGCGCACCAGCCCGGCTTCATCGAGCATGCGAAAAGCCTCCCGCACCGGGCCACGCGAAACACCAAGTTTTTCGGCCAACGCGGCCTCGTTCAGCTTGGCTCCTGGTGCATAGTCGCCGACCAGAATGGCGCGTTCAATTTCCTGCTGCACCACGGTGGTGAGCGAGCTGCTCTGCAGCAGCGCAATGGTGGGATGAAGCGCGGCACTCATGTTTTTATTACAACACAAAAGGCTTTTGTTGACAATTTGCAAAACACAATTGACAAATAGAAACACTCAGGGTCAAATAATCAGGTGCGTGGGCATTTTGTCATTACGCCGACATAGTCCGGTCACACCATTGCAACTTTTCACCTGAAGGAGCTTCACGTGCGCTTGTCCATCCTGTCCAAATCCCTTCTCCTGACCGGCCTTCTTGCCTTCGCCGCTGCGGCGTCCGCTCAGAAAACCCAGTTGCTGGTTTACACGGCGCTGGAGACCGACCAGCTCAAAGCCTATCAGGAAGGCTTCAACAAGTCCTACCCCGATATTGAACTCAAATGGGTGCGTGACTCCACCGGCGTCATCACCGCCAAGCTGCTCGCTGAAAAAGCCAATCCGCAGGCCGACGCCGTCATGGGCGTTGCCGCCTCCAGCCTGGCGCTGATGGACAAGCAGGGCATGCTCATTCCCTACGCACCGCTGAATCTGGACGCCATCATGAGCCAGTACCGCGACAAGAAGCAGCCACCGGCCTGGTTCGGCATGGACGTCTGGGGTGCCACGGTCTGCTTCAACACGGTGGAGGCAAAAAAGAAGAACATTCCCAAGCCTGAGACCTGGCAGGATCTGACCAAGCCGGCTTACAAGGGCCAGATCGTGATGCCCAACCCGGCGTCGAGCGGCACCGGTTATTTTGACGTGGTGGCCTGGCTGACACTGTTTGGCGACAAGGACGGCAAGGGCGGCGGCTGGAAGTTCATGGATGGCCTGCACCAGAACATTGCCCAGTACACGCACTCCGGCTCCAAGCCCTGCAACATGGCGGGCAGCGGCGAGTTTGTGGTTGGCATTTCCTTTGAATACCGCGCCAACAGCAACAAGGCCAAGGGCGCGCCGATTGACCTGGTGTTCCCGAAGGAAGGCCTGGGTTGGGACCTGGAAGCTTTTGCGATTCACAAGGGCACCAAGAAACTTGACGCCGCCAAGAAACTGGCCGACTGGGCTTCCAGCAAGGACGCCATGCTGCTGTACGGCAAGAACTTTGCCATCACGGCGCAACCAGGCGTTGCCGCACCGCTGGCCAATGTACCCAAGGATTACGAAGCGCGTCTGGTCAAGCTCGACTTCAATTACGCCGCCGAACAGCGTGAACGCATTTTGAAAGAGTGGACTGCACGCTACGACGGCAAGACCGAAAAACGCTGACTTCATTGCGCTTCATGAGCCGCATGGCGCGACTGTGCGGCTCTTTTCAATTTCCGGCATGAGTTCACCTCCCTTTCTTGATCTGCGCCACATCCGCAAGGAGTTCGGCAGCTTCACCGCGTTGCAGGACATCAATCTTGAAATCCGTCAGGGCGAATTCGTTTGTTTTCTGGGCCCGTCGGGCTGTGGCAAGACAACGCTGCTGCGCATCATTGCAGGACTTGAAGTTCAGACCGCCGGGCAGTTGTCGCAGGGCGGGCGCGACATTTCGCTGCTGCCGCCGGCACTGCGCGACTATGGCATCGTGTTTCAGAGCTACGCACTGTTTCCGAACCTGAACGTCACCGACAACGTGGCCTACGGCCTGGTCAATCGCAAGACGTCGCGACCCGCGATCAAACAGCGTGTGACGGACTTGCTCAAGCTGGTTGGCCTGCCTGGCAGCGAAGCCAAGTTTCCGGGACAACTCTCCGGTGGCCAGCAGCAACGCATCGCGCTGGCGCGCGCCCTCGCTGCTGCGCCCGGCTTGCTGCTGCTCGACGAGCCGCTGTCGGCGCTCGATGCGCTGGAGCGCATCCGCCTGCGCGGGGAAATCCGGGCGCTACAGAGAAAACTTGGCGTCACCACCATCATGGTGACGCACGATCAGGAAGAAGCGCTGAGTGTGGCCGACCGGATTGTGGTGATGAACCACGGCGTCATCGAGCAGGTCGGCACACCGCTGGACATTTACCGCGAGCCGGCATCACCCTTTGTTGCGGACTTTGTCGGCAAGGTCAACATCCTGCCGGCGCGTGTTGCTGCCGGCGAACTGCGCTTTGGCAGCATGTGCCTGCCTTGTGAGGGTCCGGACCGTGAAGCGCGGATCTACCTGCGGCCGGAAGATGTGCTGGCGCGCCCCATCGCTGCGGGTGACGCTCATGTCTTTGATGCCAGCATCGAGAAGATCGAATTCCTCGGATCCTATTGCCACGTCCATGTGGGCTCGCCGGCGCTGGGAAGCCACAAGCTGATGGTCTACCTGTCGCTCAATTTTCTATCCGAGCAGTCGCTCGAGGTGGGCTCGACGCTCGCACTCAAACTGCTGCCCGAGCGCATCAAGGTGTTCTGATGTCAGCCGTTCTGCCGGGGCCCCTGACGCGCGCTGTCAAGCTCAGGCAGCACTGGGTGGATCGACTGGCACACTTGCTGATTGCCTTGATCGCACTGGCCCTGATTGCCTTTCTGGCGGCGCCACTGCTCTCGATTTTGCTGCAGGCGCTGCAGGGTCACGATGGTGAATTCATCTGGTTCGACAA
>CAIYMN010000100.1 GCA_903927295.1 uncultured beta proteobacterium
GCGGTGTCCCACACTTCCACGTTGTGCGGGAAGCGCTCATAGGTTGTCAGATACGAGTAGGGCTTTTGAATCGTGCTGACCAGCAAGTGCCGACCGTCGGGCGCACTCTCCAGCAAGTCGTAGAGTCCCGCGGTTCCAATGCGCGTAATTGCAGAACTGGCGGCATCGACAAACGCCAGTTGTGAGACTGCGTAATAGTCGAACAGATCCTCGTCATGGCCGTTCGTCAGCGTGTCCCGGTTTTCGTAGGTGCTGCTTTGTCCCTGCTCACCGCCGGTTTCCTGGATGCTCGGACCAGCAGGCACCACGGGCGCTCGCGGTGGCACACCCAGAGCTTCAGGAACCAGCTTGACGAGCAGTGCTTTCTGGTTCGGCATCCATTGCAGTTCACTACCGAACATCGGATTCAAACGCACACCGGGAACTGGATGCACTTTGCCGGTCCGTGCCTCGCCAATCCAGAGTTCGACTGAAGTCAGTGCCACGTTCGCAAACGCGAAATGCGTTCCGTCGGCCGACCAGACCGGTGACTCCGGGCAAGCCTTTGCAGGCAATTGAACAGCGGTACGCATGCCATCAGCAATGCGAACCAGCTCGAAACTCCTGACACAAGGCCTGATGCCATAGCCGCCCGGGGTGTCGTGTTTGCTGTGATTGCCTGGTTCAATGCGGGCACCGGCCAGCCGCAGAAACGGCGTCGCGACCCGTGACAGTGGCGGATAGTCCTGCTGCGACACCAGAAGAATGGTGTCCTGCGTCGGGCTCACATGGGCTGTTGGCGGCGACGGCGCACGCATCACGTCCAGGATGGCCTTGGGTGGCTGGTCGTAGCCGGCAGCGCCAGCGGAAGTGGCCAGCACCGCAACAAGGTAAAAGATGAGGGTGTTTTGACGTATCACAGTTGTTCTCCGTTGCATCGATCAGAATCCTGGTATCCAGCGCTTCACTGGTGCCAAGCGGCATGATTCGCCGGCGCCGCCCTCAAGCGTACCTTCAAAGCCAGGGCCGGTTGTTCGACGAGGTACCACGAGAGGTAAGCGCACAGTGTAGTTATGACGGCCGCAATCAGCAGTCCCGCAGCAAACGGAAATGTTTTTCCCACGAGCCACACCACCGTCTGCTGGACACCGAATGCGTAAACATAGACACCATACGATACATCTCCGAATCGTCCGATCTGGTTCAATACGGGTGTAGTACGGCTGCCAATCCAGACAGAAGAATAGGTGATCAGCAACAGACAAGCAGGCCACGGCGCGTCCAGCCATAGCAGCGCTGCAGCGACTACAGCAATCGCGCCGCCGATTGCAACAGCCCTGCCTTCCCAGTACTTCCTGAACAGGTCCAGGCAAACCCCGACGTAGAAGTACAGACCGAAATGAAAAAGGTAATTGGTGGGATCGGGTGCAAAGACAAAATAGTAGATTCCAAAAGCAGCAGTGCCAACAGCCACGATGACAGGCCTTCTGGTCAAACCGATCAGGCCAACCAATGCCAGCGTAATGTAGCAACGGACTTCCAGCGGAATCGTCCAGAGGGACCCGTTCACAGCTTTGGGAAACGGGTTGTTTTCAAACACTCCTGGAAGATAGTGGCGAATACTGATCAATTTCAGGTTATTGAAGAATTCAAGGAACTCGGGCGCAGAAAAATAGCTCTGCCATGGCAACGTCGACGTGGCTGGCCCCAGTATGAATGCCGCGATCAACGTGAAGGCCGCCAGCCCGGGCCAGATCCGCAGGAACCGCTTCGCCAGGAAACGACCGATATGTGGATCCTGCCGCCAACTTTGGGATACCAGAAAACCGCTGATGGAAAAGAAGATCATTACACCCCATGTTCCCAGACCCATGGTGCCAAATATGACAGGCTCCGGCAATCCCCAAAGCGCATGCTGATGACTGACCAAGACAAAAAATGCAGCCGCCAGGCGCAGCGCGTCAAAGTTGTTCGATCGGGTCGGCAAAGGGCCGCTCATGAAACCAAGGCCATCGGCAGACGAACAAGAAACGTGGTTCCCTGCCCTTCCACACTGCTTTCCACCTTGATGGATCCGCCATGCTGCTTGATGACCGTATGACAGATCGACAGCCCGAGACCCGTCCCCTGACCGACCGGACGCGTCGTAAAGAATGGGTCGAATATGCGCTTCAGATGCGCCGGTGAAATGCCGCACCCTGAATCGCACACACTGATCGCAGCCTGCTCGCCCTCACACCGCGTTGACACGCTGACCGTCCCACCGCCTGGCATCGCCTGAAAGGCGTTCAGCACCAGGTTCATGAGAACTTGTTGCAACAGGTTGACGTTGCCGGAAATCGGCAACGCTGCGTCTGCATGATCTTCCAGCAAATTGATCTTCTGCAACCTGGCCTGGGGTGTCAGCACGGTGAGTGTGTCACGCACCATGGTGACCAGGTCCAGGGCTTCGGTTTCATTGCCAGCGGATGGTCGGGCAAAGCGCAGCAGGTTCTCAATGATGGTCGATGAACGCTCAATGCCATCCAGAATCTTTTGAATGCACTCTTGCTGAAATGCCGGATCGTCAGGCATATCCCGAAGAAATTGTGCTGCCGAGAAGCTGACCGCCAGCGGGTTGCGTAACTCATGCGCAATGCCACCGGCCATCACCCCCAGAGCCGCCAGCTTCTCGCTCTGGTAGAGGTGCTGCTCGAGCGCCCGGCGTTCCAGCAGGTCGCGGCCAACCACAACCACCCCGGCGACAGCCGCAGCCTCGTCACGAATGACAGAGAACGACCAATCCACCGGTATCAGGGCGCCCGACAGGGCGGTGATGTTGATCTCACTGAAGGACTCGGTCGCTTCCCCTTTGATCAGTTGCCCGATGATGGCCACCATGTTCTTGCGCTGCGGCTTTTCGCACAGGTCAGCCAGCGCCTGACCGCGCACCTGATCGACAACGTAACCAGTGAGGCGCTGCGCCGCTGAGTTCCAACTGGTGATGCGTCCTTGCGCGTCGGTCGATATCACCAGATCACTGGCGCTCTCCACCACACTGGTCAGGTGACTCTCCATGATCCTTGCTTTGGCACCAAGCTGCAACTTCTCGGTGATGTCGCGCGTCACCGACAAAATGCAGCCCTCCCCATCAAGAATCAGGGCATGAGCCGACAACAAGGCGCTGATGCGTTTGCCATCGCGAGTCATGAATTCCGCCTCCATGTTTTCGCAATAACCATCACGTTCCAGGCTCTGCACCAGCTTGTGCCTGTCCTCGGACTTGTTCCAGACATTGATTTCCGTCTCTGGTTTGCCTATCACTTCGGAGCGTGGCCAGCCGAGCAGCCGCGAGAAGCCATCATTCACATCGAGAAAGACACCATCTGACATCCGGTTAATGCTCACTGCGTCGGGACTGGTCTGGAACGCCGTGCGGTAGCGCTGCTCACTTTGCTTCAGATCGCCCAGCAGGCGATTGAATCCGCCAATCAGTTGACCAATCTCGTCTGGCCGCCCCACCGGCAGACTTTGCAGGGGTTTGCCACGCTCGCCCAAAGTTGACAGGGCTCGGGCAGCACTTTGCATGGGGGCCAATTGGCGCTTGAGCATCCACCAGGTCAAGCCGCCCGCCACCAGTGTCAACAACAAGGTGGCCAACAGCATGCGCTGCTGCGTCTCGCGAATCGGCGCGAACGCTTCCGCAGTGGGCAGATAGACCGCCGAGTACCAGCCTGAGATCGGAATTCCCTTGACCGCTGTCAGCAGTTCGATACCCTGTGGACTGAGCAGAATGCTGGCGCCCTCATAGCCACGCAGGTAGTTTTCGATCGAGGAATCCAGGCCTTCTGGCGCCAGCCTTTCCATGATGCGGCTCTTGTCCGAAGCGGTCACGATGAGCCGTTGCCTGGGTGCGATCAGCAGGTACCCTCCGGTCTTGCCATATTGACTGTGTGTCAAGTGGTCAAGGAAACTGGGGTTGCTCAGATCAAGCACACCAGCCAGAGCGCCCACGACCTGGCCCCGTCCGTCACGAATCGGTGTCCCGATGGCAAATACCGGGTGTTGGAGAACTTTGCCAATCACGGGTTGGCCAACCAGAGGCTTGCCCTCCTTGAGGGCACTCGTGATGTAGTCTCGATCGAGGTAATTGAGTCCACGCAGGCCGGTCGTCGCTGGAAACGCGGCGATCGCGTTGCCGTCTTTGTCAGCGACAAAAGTTCCGCCATTGAACAGGTCCTGAAAAACCGGACGCTGCGCCAGCAGCGCTTGCAGCGCATTCGTATCGCCCATCATGGCCGGATTGATGCTGCTGGCCACCATGTCGAGCGCCCTCAGGCGCGACTTCAACTCGTCGTTGATTTCATCGGCCATCAGCGAGACCGTTGAAGACTGCTGTTGACTCAGCATGTCCTGCATGCTGTCGCGCAGCATTCGGCTGGCATAGTAGGCCAATGACCAGATGCCGATCAGGAAGATGGCCAGCGTGTACAGCGTGACTCTGGTCTTGAGTGAATTCGCGCGGAAAGTGTTCACGTTCATCGAATTCAACCCAGCGCCTGGTCTATATCCCAGAGGATGTCATCGATGTGTTCGATGCCAACCGACATGCGCACCATGTCGGGCAGCACACCGGCGGCAATCTGCTGCTCAGCGTCGAGTTGGCGGTGCGTCGTGGATGCCGGATGAATGATGAGCGTGCGCGTGTCGCCAATGTTGGCCAGGTGACTCAAGAACTGCGCCGCTTCAATGAAGCGCACACCAGCCGCCAGTCCACCCTTGACGCCGAACGCCAGCAGGCCCGAAGCCCCCGCTACGCCGTCAATATGACGCATCTGTTTTTGAACCAGGGCGTGCTGTGGATGATCCGGCAAACCGGGATAGTTGACCCAGCTGATACGCGGGTCGCCCTTCAGGAACTCGGCTACCTTGCGTGCGTTGCTGCAGTGGCGCTCCATGCGCACGTGCAGCGTTTCGGTGCCCTGCAGAATCTGCCAGGCGCTCATGGGCGACAGAGCCGCACCATAAACCCGCAAAGTCTCCATGCGAGCCCGCATCGTGAAACCAAAATCGCCGAAGGTCTCGTAAAACCTGACACCGTGGTAGCCCTTGGAAGGTTCCGTCATGCCCGGAAACTTGCCGTTGTCCCAGGGGAACTTGCCGCCTTCGACCAGCACACCGGCCAGCGTCGTGCCGTGGCCACCAAGGTACTTGGTGGCTGAATGCACGACGATGTCGGCCCCAAGACGCAGCGGATTGCACAGAAAAGGCGAAGGCACCGTGTTGTCGATCACCAGCGGCACGCCATGCGCATGAGCGACCTCGGCCACAGCCGCAATGTCGAGCATGATCAAACTCGGGTTGCCCAGACTCTCGGCAAAGACGGCGCGCGTGTTGGGTCGCATGGCGGCGGCAAAGGCGTCAGCGCGGGTGGCATCGACAAAGCTTGTTTCAATGCCAAAACGCGCCAGGTTCACGGCCAGCATCGAGACGCTGCCGCCATACAGCGCACCCGCAGCGACGACATGGTCGCCCTGCTGCAGGATGGTCATCAAGGCCATGGCTTCAGAAGCCATGCCACTGGCCGAGGCCAGCGCGGCGCGACCACCCTCGAGCGCTGCTACCCGCTCTTCCAAAGCCGCCACGGTCGGATTGGACAGGCGCGAATAGACGTTGCCGAAGGTCTGCAGGTTAAAAAGGCTTGCCGCGTGCTCCGTGCTGTCGAAAACAAAGCTGGTGGTCTGATAGATTGGCAGAGCGCGTGCGCCGGTGGCGGCGTCGGGCGTCTGACCGGCGTGAATGGCCAGTGTTTCGGCCTTGAATTGATGCTCGGACATGAGAAGTTCTAAACCGGACGTTTGGCAGAAATGATTTTCGTATCCACACCGACCAGGTTCAGCCCACCGAACAGGCGCGCATATTCGATCTTGACGCAGCGGTTCATCACCGAGTCCAGACCGGCCCCACGCGCCAACTGGTCGGCTTCAAGGTTGGTGACGCCAATCTGCTGCCACAGACAGTGCGCGCCGATCCCGATTGCCTCTTGCGCGATCGGCAACACATCTTCCGTGCGCCGGAACACATCAACAATGTCGACCGGAATCGGAATTTCCAACAGGCTCGCATAACAGCGTTCGCCCAGAATGTCGGTGCCGCAAGCGGCGTAGCGCGGATTCACCGGAATCACGCGAAAGCCATGTTCCTGCATGTACTTGGCGGCGAAGTAGCTGGGCCTGTGCCATTCGGCAGAAAGTCCGACCACGGCAAGCGTGCGGCCTTGTTTGAAGATTTTGCGAAGCTGCTCGATGGTATTCATGAAGGCACGGCACCTGTAACCCGTGCATTATGAGTCAGAAGCCGGACACGCCTAAGCCCAACACTGTTCACCTAATGTCATTGCGGGCTCGACCCGCAATCCAGGCCCCAAGAACCGCTGGATGCCGAATCGAGTCCGGCATGACAAAGGGAACAGTATCGCGCCTAAGCCACCACGGTCATCCTAGAATCGGCGCTGCTCCCAACCTCTTCAAGACCAGCCAATCCGTCATGTCCAAGCTCTATTTTCGCTACGCCGCGATGAACGCCGGAAAGTCCACCATGCTTTTGCAGGCCGCCTACAACTACATGGAACGCGGCATGTCCGTGAAACTCTTTACTGCCAAGGTGGATGACAGGCACGGCATCGGAATCATTCACTCGCGCCTGGGAATTGAACGAACTGCCCTGACCTACGACCAGTCCACTTCGTTCGACAGCAGCCTGCTGGAGCCGGACACCGCCTGCGTCTTCATCGATGAGGCGCAATTTCTGACGCCACGTCAAGTTCATCAACTGCATCGCCTGGCGCACCTTGCAGACGTTCCCGTCATCTGTTACGGCTTGCGCAGCGACTTCCTGGGCATGCCCTTTGAAGGCGCAGCGATTCTGCTGACGCTGGCCGATGACATTGAAGAGATCAAGACCATTTGCGCCTGTGGCAAGAAAGCCAGCATGAATGCGCGTATAGACATCCACGGCAAGCGCGTTCGCAGCGGCGAACAGATCCTCATTGGTGGCAACGTCAGCTACCGCGCCACCTGTCCAGACTGCTTTTACAGCGAACCGGACGCTGCCTTGGCCAGATGAGCGCTGCGCGGTCTGACTCTTTGTGATGACGAGGGTACAGCCCCAATGCGGCGACAATGGGCATCTTTAACCAACTTTTGAGGCCTTTGGAATGAGATCGATGAAATCTGGAATGCTTGTCGCCAGCGTAGCATCTTTGCTGGCTCTCGCCGGCTGCGACCTGGATCTAAGCCCGAAAACGGCAGCGTCAGCCGAGAATGGCGTGACCGTGGCCACCGTCAACGGCACGGCCATCAGCAAGAACCGCATCGACATGCTGCTCAGCCAGGGCGCCGGGTCGGGTCGGCCCGACACACCGGAAACCCGCCAAGCCATCATCGACCAGTTGGCGATGCAGATGGTGATTGCAGAAGAAGCCGCCAAGAAGGGCATGGATAAATTGCCCGAAGTGACGGAGCGCCTGGAGATGGTCCGGCAATCGGTTCTGGCCAACACCTACGTACAGGACTTCATGAAAACCCATCCGGTAACCGACGAAGCCTTGAAAGCCGAATACGACCGGATCAAGGCCACCGTGACCGGCAAGGAGTACAAGGCA
Organism: uncultured beta proteobacterium; assembly: GCA_903927295.1. GTDB lineage: Bacteria > Pseudomonadota > Gammaproteobacteria > Burkholderiales > Burkholderiaceae_C > Rhodoferax. The sequence goes on from CAIYMN010000100.1 coordinate 7,622, forward strand.
CGCCACATCCTGGTTGAGAAAGAAGCCGATGCCAAGGACATCATCGCCAAACTCCAGAAGGATGTCGGTGCCTTTGGCAAACTGGCACTGGAAAAATCGAAAGACCCGGGCTCCAAAACCCGCGGTGGCGATCTGGGCTGGTTCGATCCGAGTCGAATGGTGCCCGAGTTTGGTGCTGCAGTGAGCAAGCTCGAAAAAGGCAAGTTCACACAGGAACCCGTGAAGTCGCAGTTTGGTTACCACGTGATCCTGCTGGACGATAGCAAGCCGGTCGAAGCACCGCCTTTTGAGCAGGTCAAGCCCAATCTGACGCAGCAGTTGCAGCAACAGAACCTGAAGAAGCAGCTCGACGATCTCAAGAGCAAGGCCAAGATAGAGATCGTGGCAGCGGCTCCAGTTCCGGCAACAGCAGTGGCACCAGCGTCGGCCGCTGCATCAAGCGGAAAATAGTTCCCACGATGGAGGAAGGACATGGCTTATTCGGTTCAATCCCTGGCAGCGACCCTGTGCACTGCATTTGTTTGTGCCTGCGCGTCGCCAAGCTCAGCACAGCCGGCTGCCGTCCCTGAACTCAAGCCTGGCAGGTTGATAGGTTACCTTCCCATCAGCGAGCGCATCAACTCGAGGGCCATACTACCTGCACCACCTGTTGGTGCCGCAGCTACAGCAACCGACGAAGCCGTTAGCCGCGCCGCCTTGCGTTTACGCTGGACGCCGCGCTGGACCTTGGCTGCCAGCGATGCCAATGTGAATTTCCCGGAGGCGGCCGGCGTTTATTCCTGTGCCGTAGGTGCTCCGATCAGTGCAAAAGATACACCTTACCTGTATCAGATCCTGCGCCGTGCCGCCAGCGACGCAGGATATGCTGGCGACAGCGCCAAAGATTTTTACAGGCGCAATCGCCCGTTTGTCATCAACAAGCAGGCCCCTTGCACCCCAGAGGAAATGAACAGTCCGGGAACCGACCGCTCCTATCCTTCCGGTCATTCGTCGACGGGAACGGTGTGGGCGCTTATTCTTGCCGAACTGGCGCCGGACAGGACGGTCCAGGTGCTCAGGCGTGGTCAGGCTTATGCCGAAAGCCGCGTGGTGTGCAACATGCACTGGCAAAGCGACACCGTTCAAGGTCGCTTTGTCGGCACCTACTCCTATACCCGGTTGCAAGCCAGTCCGGAGTTCCAGGCCGACATGCGTGCTGCGCGCAAAGAGTTGGACGACGTCAGAGCCCGCAAGCTTCCTCCGACACGGGACTGCGCCGCAGAATCCGATGCCCTGAAAATTGAACTGCCCTTGGCCGAGGGCGCTTAGAATGAGGCGTCACGCTGACGGACTTAGAAGAAGGTAGTTTCTTGCAAGGAGAGTCATTGTGGGTTACTTGCTACCGATCCTGATTATTATCGGAATCATCTATTACGTTTACCAGGATCGCCGAAGCAGCAACAAACTCAACCTGCTCCCAGAGCAGTTTGTGGTCTTTCATCTTGAGACGACAGGCCTTGATGCCGCAAAGCATGAAATCATAGAGATTGGCGCCATGCGGGTCTTCAGGGAATCCACGACGCCACAGACGCTCCAGGCGCTCGTCAAACCACATGTGACTATCCCAAAGAAGATCGCTGATCGGACAGGTATCACACAGGAAATACTGGATCTCGATGGTGAGGTTTTGGCGGACGCACTGACAGCCTTTACCGCATTCGTCGGCAACGCACCGCTTGTTTCATTCAATGCCAGGTTGCAAATGGAATTTTTGAATGCCGCGACGACCAGATGCAATATGGCGCCATTCAACAACAGAGTTTCGTGTGCATTGCAAATGGCACGCAGGGCTTGGCCAGATCGAAACAGTTATCGCCTTGCCGACCTTGCCAAGGACGAAAGTCCGGATGCCGGTACAACGCACCGGGCACTCGAAAACTGCAAACATACTCTGGCAGTCTATCAAGCAGCAGCCTTCAAGCTCAGATCTGTCAACTGACGGACCGTCCGACTCCGGTATGTACCGTTTGAAGATGGTGGGACATGTAGGACTTGAACCTACGACCAAAGGATTATGAGTCCTCTGCTCTAACCAACTGAGCTAATGTCCCGACCGAAGACGGATTGTAGTGGCCTACTTGTGATGGCTCAGGGCGTTGCTGACGAGTTTGGACGTGATATCCACAATCTGGATCATGCGGTCATAGGCCATGCGCGTCGGGCCGATCACGCCCAGCGTGCCGACCACCTGACCATCGACTTCGTAGGGCGCGCTGACGATGGACAGGTCCTCAAAGGGCACGACCTTGCTCTCGCCACCAATGAAGATACGCACGCCTTCGGCCTGGCCGGCGATGTCGAGCAATCGCATGAGTTGGGCCTTTTGCTCGAACAGTTCAAAGGCGCGGCGCAGGTGCCCCATGTCGTTCGAAAAATCAGTCACCGCCAGCAGGTTTCGCTCACCTGAAATCACCACCTCGTCCTGAGTTTCAGAGATGGCATCCGAACTCACTGCGACGGCTGCCTGCATCAGACTGGCAATTTCAGAGCGCAGGGTTTCAACTTCGCGCTGCAGGCGCTCACGTACCTGCTCGATCGCCAATCCGACGTAATGGCTATTGAGAAAATTTGCCGCTTCGACCAGTTGCACCTGTGAATAATCGAGCTCGGTGAAGATGACACGGTTCTGCACGTCACCCTCGGGCGAAACGATGATGACCAGCAGGCGTCGCTCGGACAGGCGAAGAAACTCGATGTGACGAAACACCGACGAACGCCGTGGTGCGATCACGACACCGACAAACTGCGACAGGCTCGACAGCAGGTTGGCCGCATTCGAGATCACTTTCTGCGGCTGATCAGGCGCCAGACTTTGCGTTGCAAACTGACCGCGGCGGACAGTCAGCATGGTGTCGACAAACAGGCGGTAGCCGCGCGCTGTCGGTATCCGCCCAGCCGAGGTATGCGGACTGACGATCAGACCGAGGTCTTCCAGATCCGACATGACGTTGCGGATCGTGGCCGGCGACAATTCAAGACCGGATGCTTTGGAAAGCGTGCGAGAACCCACCGGCTGACCGTCGGCGATGTAGCGCTCAACCAGCGCTTTCAATAACAACTTGGCACGATCATCGAGCATCGGGCCATTTTAGTGATGTAATTTGCGGATGAAGTCAAAATTCCCGCTGGTCGCACTGATAGGCAAATACCAGACTGTTGCGTCGGGGGCATCGGGTGCCTCCTCACGCAATGTGCTGGAAGACATCGCCCAGTTCCTGCACGCCCAGGGTTGTGACGTGATCTTTGAGCACGACACGGCGCTCAACATGGGCATCTCAGGCTATCCGGTGCTCAACCTGCTCGCCATTGGCAAACAGTGCGATCTGGCTCTGGTGGTTGGCGGGGACGGCACCATGCTGGGCATTGGTCGCCAGCTCGCTCCTTTTGGCGTGCCCCTGATTGGCATCAACCAGGGGCGGCTCGGTTTCATCACCGACATCCCATTGGGTAGCTACCGTGCCACGCTGGCGCCCATGCTGCGCGGGCAGTTTGAAGAAGACCATCGCAGCCTGATCCATGCCAGGGTGCTGCGCGACGGGCATTGCGTTTTCGACGCGCTGGCCATGAACGATGTAGTCGTCAATCGCGGCGCCACGTCGGGCATGGTTGAGTTGCGGGTCGAGGTGGATGGTCATTTTGTGGCCAATCAGCGCGCTGATGGCCTGATCATTGCCACACCAACCGGCTCCACCGCCTATTCGCTCTCGGCCGGTGGGCCGATACTGCATCCTTCGATTCCGGGCTGGGTGCTGGTGCCAATTGCCCCGCACACACTTTCGAATCGTCCCATCGTGCTGGCGAACGCTACCGAGATCGCCATTGAAGTTGTGGCCGGGCGCGATGCCAGCGCCAGTTTTGACACCCAGTCACTGGCCTCGCTGCTGCACGGCGACCGCATCGTGGTGACGCGATCGGATCACCATGTCCGTTTCCTGCATCCCAAGGGCTGGTCCTACTTTGATACCTTGCGCCAGAAGCTGCACTGGAATGAGGGAGTGGCCTGATCGTGGCGCTGCGCCGTATTGTTCTGCGCATTTTCGTGA
>CAIYMN010000101.1 GCA_903927295.1 uncultured beta proteobacterium
CTGGGCCGCCATGGTGCCCATGCGTGACTTGCTGGCTGAACACGCTGAAGTTATGGGTTCATCAGGTCAGGGAATTGTGCCGCGAATAGATGCCGCCCTTGTTTTTGCTGAAAAGCTCTTGGCAAGCAACCCTAACTACGCTAAGGCAAACCCTCAAGTCATCGAGCGAATCAAGAAAATCAAGGAGCAAGACCGCAACTATGTTGCGCACGAATATTTCAACCGTGACTGGTTGCCAATGTCTTTTGCCAGCATGTGCAAATGGCTTGAGCCAGCCAAACTAGATTTCGCCTGTTCGGCCAATTACCTGGATTTTGTCGATGTCGTCAATTTGACGGCCGAGCAGCAAGTGCTGCTGAATGAAATTCCGGACCCGATGTTTCGCCAGACGGTGCGCGACTTCATGGTGAACCAACAGTTCCGCAAGGACTACTGGGTCAAGGGGGCGCGCAGACTCTCTGCGGTGGAGTCAGTGGAATTGTTGCGCACGCAGAATGTTATGCTCACGGCCGACAGGGCGGGTATTGAGCTCAAGGTGACCGGAAGTTTGCAGGCGACGCTGTCGGGAGCCATCTACGATCCGATTCTGGATATTTTGGCAGATCACAAGCCGAAGACGCTGGCGCAACTCGAACAGGCGCTCCTCGGTAAGAACATCAGCTTTGAGCAGCTTACGCAGGCCGCGATGATACTGATAGGTGCTGGTCATTTGTGTGCCGTGCAGGATGATGGGCTGATTACCAAGGCCAGAAAGCGCACCGACAGACTCAATGCCTATCTAGCGCTGAAGGCCCGAAGCTCGGGGGACATCACGTTTCTCGCAAGCCCGGTTACGGGCGGTGGTATTGCGGTGGCACGATGCCAGCAACTGTTTTTGCTGGCAATTGCGCAGGGCAAGAAGCAACCCAGAGATTGGCCCCAGGCAGTTTGGCAATTGTTGGAGGCGCAGGGGCAAAAGATAGTGAAAGAAGGCCATACGCTGGAGACAGCCGAAGAAAATCTGGCGGAAATCACAGCTCAGGCAGAGACTTTTTCTCTGAAGCAATTGCCGATCATGAAGGCACTGCAGATTGCCTAACCCTCTCCAAAAGGAACTCCATTGCCCACGATCACCTTTGACTGTTGAATGTCACCCAGGATTGACTCCTTGAAGGCAGTTTTTTCATGAACTTCAAGGATTGCCCATGACTGACTGGACTGCCGGCTACGTTGCCGATATTGGCTACACCTATGGCTATTATGGCGAGCTCAATCCTCTGCGGGTCAAACTGGCCTTCCTAAACGCCGGGTTGGTCTGCCCGGAGTTTGGTACTGCCTGTGAATTGGGTTTCGGCCAGGGCTTGAGTACCAACATCCATGCGGCGGCCACGCTGACGCAGTGGAGTGGTACGGACTTTAACCCGGCACAAGCGGCTTTTGCCCAAGAGCTTGCTGGCATCGTTGGCAATGAGGCCAGGCTCTTTGACCAGGCTTTTGACGAGTTTGCAGGCCGGGCAGATTTGCCCGATTTTGACTACATCGGGCTGCATGGTATCTGGAGCTGGATTTCGGATGCGAACCGTGCGGTTATTGTGGACTTTGTCCGGCGCAAGCTCAAAGTTGGCGGTGTTCTGTACATCAGCTACAACACGCAGCCGGGCTGGGCCGCCATGGTGCCCATGCGTGACTTGCTGGCTGAGCATGCTGGGGTCATGGGTTCGTCTGGCCAGGGAATCTTGTCGCGCATAGATGATGCCCTGGTCTTTGCTGAAAAACTTTTGGCAAGCAACCCTAACTACGCCAAGGCAAACCCTCAAATCATCGAGCGAATCAAGAAAATCAAGGAGCAAGACCGCAACTATGTTGCGCACGAATATATTAATGGTTACTGGGTGCCTATGTCTTTTACAAGCATGAGTAAATGGCTTGCCCCGGCCAAACTAGATTTCGCTTGTTCAGCCAATTACCTTGACTTAGTCGATGTCGTCAATTTGACGGCCGAGCAGCAAGTGCTGCTGAATGAAATTCCGGACCCGATGTTTCGCCAGACGGTGCGCGACTTCATGGTGAACCACCAGTTCCGCAAGGACTACTGGGTCAAGGGGGCGCGCAGACTCTCTGCGGTGGAGTCAGTGGAATTGTTGCGCACGCAGAAGGTTATGCTCACGGCCGACAGGGCGGGTATTGAGCTCAAGGTGACCGGAAGTTTGCAGGCGACGCTGTCGGGAGCCATCTACGATCCGATTCTGGATATTTTGGCAGATCACAAGC
>CAIYMN010000102.1 GCA_903927295.1 uncultured beta proteobacterium
CAAGGTTCACCCGACCCGCAAGCAGCACCGCAATCTGTGCGTTCTTGTCGGTATCCAGCACCACGGCGGAGCCATCAAGTGGCTTGATCGGGCCGGCTCCCTTGCCGTGTACCTGATGGCAGGCAACGCAATTGGTGGCATACACTTTTTCACCGCGCTTGATCAGGTCCTCTGCGCCCCAGACCTTGGCCGGGTCGTCGGCTAGAGCTGCCATTCTCTTTTTCTCACCGGCCACCCACTGGGTATAGTCTGCGCTCGACACGACCTTGACATGAATCGGCATGTAGGCGTGCTCTTTGCCGCAAAGCTGCGCGCATTGACCGTGGTAATCGCCGATCTTTTCAGCAAGAAACCAGGTATCTCGCACAAAGCCAGGAATCGCCGCCTGCTGAATGCCCAGGGCCGGCACGAACCACGCATGGATGACGTCATTGGCGGTGGTGATGATCCGGACTTTGCGGTTGACGGGAACCACCAGCGGGTGATCAACCTTCAGAAGGTAATCGTCAACGACCTCGCCCGCCTTCGGTCCGCCATTGTTCGACATCTGGCGCTGAGAGAGGTCAAGCGCCGACAGAAAGCCGATGCCTTCGCCTTCGCCCTTGAGGTAATCGTAGCCCCATTTCCACTGCATGCCCGTCACCTTGATCGTGAGGTCGGCGTTGGTGGTGTCCTTCATCGCTATCACCACTTTGGTGGCCGGCAGTGCCATCAAGATCACAATGATGAACGGCACGGCGGTCCAGATGATTTCCACAGTCACCGACTCATGAAAATTGGCCGCCTTGTGTCCTACTGACTTGCGATGCTTCCAGATTGAGTAGAACATCACGCTGAACACGGCAATAAAGATCACCGTGCAAAGAATCAGCATGAGCCAGTGAAGCCAGGCCTGGTCTTCGGCGATCCTGGTGACCGGCATCTGCAAGTTCAGCTGGTTCACGGCCGGTCCACCGGGCAGGTCATTGACTGCATGCGCCACGCTGAATGCCGCACTGCTCATCCATGCACTTGCCGCCAGCAGCGTGCCAGTCAATCTATCGAAAATGCGCTTCATCGTGCTCTCTTTTTAATTGCCTCAGATCAGCCAAATTTGACTGGGCAGCGCGTTCAAGCACCATTCCCTGCAAGCTGGCTCCATTCGAAACGACGCGCGATTGTAGTTCAGGATGAGATTTAGGATCTGCCGCGTTGTCAAGTCCCTTTCTCAAGGTTTATCAGAATAGTTTTTGCGTTGGTTCAAGGTCTCGCGCATTTGCTCCAGGGAAAGCACTGTTTCAGCCCGAACAGCATGGCGCGGCGCAGGCTTGAAGGCATGACCGTAAACCAGCTCAAAAGTCAGTTGCAGCGGTACACCCGCAAGAGCCTGCTGCAACTGTGCGTGCCAACCGCGCCCACGCAAGGCAGGAAAGCGCTGCGAATGCAGATTGCGACCGAGTCCACGCAGTTCTGCGAGCAGGCGCTGCGGTGTCTCGAAAGTCAGCGTGACACGCTCCATATCCATCACCGGCTGGGCAAAACCGGCAGCCAGCAACATGTCACCCCAGTCGTGCATGTCAGTAAACTCGTGGGCTGGTGGCGGCCAGCCCAACACCTGGTAGAGCTTGCGAATCTCCTGCAAGGTGTCAGGTCCGAGGCAGGAAAACATCAGAAAGCCATCG
>CAIYMN010000103.1 GCA_903927295.1 uncultured beta proteobacterium
CGTCTGGGCCGCTGCCCTGTGCGCTTCGGCCAGAGCCAGACCGGCCTGCTGCTGACGGGCGCGAGCCTCGCCCTGCCGCTGCCGAAGGCCGATGCGCAGCTGCACGATGCGGCGCGCGTCCGGCTCTCCTCGGCGTTGGAAGGTTTACGCGAGGCGGCGGGCCAAGTGCGCCATGTGCTGCGTCCACTGCTGCTGATGGGACAGGGCAGGATGACCGACGTGGCGCAACGGCTGGGTCATCATCCGCGCACCCTGCGACGGCGGCTTAAGGAGGAGGGATTGCAGTTCGAAGCGATCAAGGACGAGGTGCGCATTGCCGCCGCGCGCGAACTCCTCATGCTGGGCGCTCTCAGCATCGCCGACATTGCCTTCACTCTTGACTACGCATCTGTCAGCTCTTTCGTGAATGCCTTTCGCCGTTTGAGCGGAATATCCCCCGGCCGCTGGCGGCAAAGGAACCTTAGAGCCGATCCAAGAAGTTTGGATTCATGAGCAAGGTGTTGCCCTCTGTAGATATGTAGGATCTTGCGAGACATCTTTTTTCATGACCTTATTTGGGCGGGAGGATGATCTCAATGAACCAGAAAGAACGCGATATTCAGCGCAAATTGCGCATTCTCAAACATGCTGAAGAGACAGGGCACGCTGCCAAGACGTGCAGGTACTTTGGCGTTGCAAGGGCCAGCTTCTACAGATGGAAGGCGCTTTATAAGAAGAATGGCGAAGCAGGGCTGATCAACAAGAAGCCAATCCCCAAGAACCCCACCAACCGAACACCACCTGAAGTCGTCGAGAAGGTTCTGCATCTGCGCCAGACCTACCATCTCGGGCCTATCCGGATCGTCTGGTATCTCGCTCGCTATCATGACATCAAGATCTCAGACGCTGGCGTTTATCGCATCCTCAAGCGCAATGGGGCTAGCCGCCTGCCGCGCGGCACCAGGCTCCGCAAAGTTCACACCATCCGATATCAAAAGCAGGTTCCCGGGCACCAGATCCAGGTAGATGTTAAGTTCCTGACATTCAACGGCAAAGACGACAAGCCGATCAAGCGTTACCAATATACCGCCATTGATGACGCAACCCGTGTCAGGGCCCTCAAAATCTATGAGCGACACAATCAGGCAAACGCTATCTCCTTTATCGACTACGTCATCGCCAAGTTCCCGTTTCGCATCCGCGAAGTTCGAACCGATAATGGGCACGAGTTCCAAGCAAAATTCCATTGGCATGTCGAAGACAAGGGCATTCGCCACGCTTACATCAAGCCCAGCTCACCGCAGCTCAACGGCAAAGTCGAACGTTCCCACAGAACCGACGAGCAGGAGTTTTACCAGTTACTTACCTACAAGGATGACATCGATCTCAATGTAAAACTTGCTGAGTGGGAGAGCTTCTATAATCTCTCAAGGCCGCACGGTGCTTTCGATGGAAAAGCACCTTATGAAATCCTGCGTGAGAGGCTATAATCAGTCAACAAATCTGTCTCGCAAGATGGTCGATATTACA
>CAIYMN010000104.1 GCA_903927295.1 uncultured beta proteobacterium
ATGCGTGCCGAAATCAGCAAACTGCACCGCCGCCTGGGTGCAACCATGATCTATGTAACGCACGACCAAGTCGAGGCCATGACCATGGCCGACCGCATCTTCATCATGAACAAGGGCGTGGTACAGCAAAGCGGCGCGCCGATGGAAGTTTATGCCCAACCGGTTAACCGCTTCGTCGCCGGCTTCATCGGCTCGCCGGCGATGAATTTCTTCGATGCCCGGCTGCTCAACGAGGCAGGTCAGATATTCATTGATGGTGGCAGCTTTCGCGTTGCCATGCCCGAAGCCTTCCGCGCCAATCTGCTTGCCCACGCCGGCAAGGAGGTGGTGTTCGGCGTTCGCCCGGAAGACATCGCACTGCATCAAGCCGACGCGGATGTCGGCAGCACGATCAGCGCCAGGGCCGAGGTGGTGGAGTTGCTCGGCTCCGAGATCTTCGCGCACTTGAACTGCGACGCGCATGCCCTGGTGGCGCGCATGGCCGTGCCGAAGCAGCCGATCAATGTCGGCGAAACGATCCGGATCGATTTCAAGATGGCCAACACGCACGTGTTCGACAAGAACACGTCAGACGTCATCGTTTAGGGTGGGTGGTTCTTAGCTCTTTTAACTTGGAGGTTTTCATGAAGTACAAACTGTCAAAAATCGGGGTCGCACTGGCTTCGCTGTGCCTGTGCGCGGGTGCAATGGCGCAATCGGGTGAAATCCGCGTGCTGGTGGCCAACCACCCTTACGGTGAATTGCTCAAGCTGTCGATTCCACAGTTCGAGAAAAGCACCGGCATCAAGGTCAACGTCGAAAGCTTGCAGGAAAGCCAGCTGACGCAAAAGCTCACGACTGAATTTGCCACGAAATCTTCCACGGTCGACGTCTTCATGACGCGCCCACTGCAGGAAGGAAAGATGTTCTCGAAAAATGGCTGGTACGCGAGCCTGACTGGCTACGACTTCAGCGACTATCCGAAAAACATCATGAACGCAGCCTCGTTTGGCGGTCAGCCGTACATCGTTCCGCTGGTCACCGAATGGCAGGTGTTGTACTACCGCAAGGATCTGCTGCAACAAGCGGGACTGAAGGTGCCCAGCAACTTCGATGAACTCGAAGCAGCGGCACAGAAGCTCAATTCCGAAAGCGTCGCGGGCTTCGCCTCGCGGGGCAAGGGTGCAGCAGCGGTGACCCAGGTCTCGAGCTACATCTATAACTACGGCGGCCAGTATCTGGACAACGGCACGGCGGTCTTCAACTCGAAGCCGGCCATCGACGCGATACGCTATTACGGCAAACTGCTTGGTAACTATGGCCCGAAGGGCGTGACTTCGATGTCGTGGGAAAACATCATGCCGCTGTTCCAGGCCGGCAAGGTTGCGATGTGGACCGATGCCTCGGTGTTCTACGGCCAGATCGTCGATCAGTCCAAGACCCAAATCCCCGTGGCCAACTTCGATATTGCCAACTTCCCTGCCGGACCCAAGACGAACGCGCCTTTCATCGTCTCGTCCTGGGGCATCTCGGTGGCCAGCCAGTCCAGGAAGAAGGACCTGGCCATGAAATTCCTGAACTGGGCGTCTAGCAAGGAAATGGCGATCCAGGGCATGATGGGCAACATCACGATGGCACGTTCATCGGTTTGGGAGGACCAGGCTGTGCGCAGCAAGATGAATCCCGGTCTGATCCAAACACGCGCCTTTGCCGCCAGGAACGGCACGCCGGTTGACCGGCCTTACATGAGCGCCGTGGGCGAGGCGCGCGACCTGATCGGCGAAATTGTCATCGAGTCGATCAATACCAAGGGCACTTCCACGAAACTCGATCAGTTGGCACAGGAAAAGGTCAAACGTGTCAACGAACTGCTGCAGGACAGCGGCGAATACGGAAAATAAGAGCCCTGCCGATTCACTGGTATGCGCGCCGTTTACCCCCCGGTCGACGGGGCGCATACCGGGTCGAGATCGCTTAACAGAACTTTCGCGTCGAACACCAGACATGACTCAGTCAAGCTTTACCGAACGGAATTTGCAGATTCTGTTCCCGCTTCCGGCCATCGTTTTCATCGGCTTGCTGATGGTGTTCCCGATTCTCTACACCCTGTACCTGAGCTTGACGAACTGGAATCTCACCTCGGGGATGGAACCGTCTTTTGTCGGTATCAACAGCTACCTGCGAGTTTTCTCCGAGCCACGTTTTCTGCATGCACTGGGACGAACCTTCACGTTCACTGTGTTTGCGGTGGCGATCGAGGTCCTGCTGGGTGTTGGCATCGCACTGATTCTCAACCGTGCTTTCGTCGGCAGGAGCGTTGCGAAGCTGCTGCTCTTGCTGCCGCTCGTCGCGACGCCGGTGGCGGTGGGCATCGTCTTCAATCTCTTTTACGACCCGACCATTGGTCTGCTCAATTTCGCTCTCCATGCGCTCGGGCTGCCGCAGGGTCGCTGGGTTTCGAGCGAGAACAGCGTCATTGCATCGCTGGTCCTGGTCGACGTCTGGCAATGGACACCCATGATCACGCTGATCGTGCTCGCCGGCCTGGCCGGTCTGTCAGAGGAACCGGCCGAAGCGGCGCGTGTGGACGGTGCCAGTGATTGGCAGATTCTGCGCTATGTCACCCTTCCAATGGTCATGCCGGTCATTCTGACGGCAATGATTCTGCGCCTGATCGATGCACTGAAAACCTTCGACATCATCTTCGCAATGACCGGCGGCGGCCCCGGCTACGCATCAGAGACGCTCAACATCATGGGCTTCAAGTACAGCTTCGAGTATTTCCGTATGGGCCAGTCCTCGGTCATTCTCGTGGCGCTGTTCCTGGTGGTGTTGCTGTGCAGCCTGGGCATCATGAAACTGCGCGCATCGAGCGAAAACTGAGGAAGCTGCCGTGAAAAACAAGCTCGCCAGCACCATCCTGTTTTACCTGCTTGTCCTGGTCATTGCGCTGGTCGTGCTGTTCCCTTTCCTGTGGATGCTGAGCTCGTCGTTCAAGACACAGGTCGACATCATCGCCTGGCCGCCCAAGCTGCTCTTCGAGCCGACCCTGCGCAACTACCGCAAAGTCTTTGAAGAACAGGACTTCCTGAAATATTTCTTTAACTCGACCATCGTCGGCGCGATGTCGGTCGGTCTGTCACTGCTGCTCGGACTCCCGGCGGCTTACTCGATATCGCGCTACGCGCAGAAAA
>CAIYMN010000105.1 GCA_903927295.1 uncultured beta proteobacterium
CGGCTGCGCGGCTTCAAGGTGGCGCAGAAGAATGGCTCCATGAAAACCGCGTTCGGCCAGGTCAAAGACTGGTTTATCGGGAATTTTTGATGAACAGATACGCCCTTGCTTGTCATTGCGGGCCCCGAACCGCAATTCATGGCTCGCGTGGCACTGGATCCCGGATCAGGTCCGGGATGACAGCTGCCGAGTCCGGGATGACGGTTTCAGGTTGGTCCGTACGGTATCAGGCCGGATTCGGGAGGCTCGCAATGACCACGCAGCACATTAAGAACTATCAGCCGCCTTACTGGCGATGGCGAGGAACGGATCCACCTTCATGAATCTCAACAAAGAATTTGAACCCAATTCGGCAACTGTAAACAATTTTGAAACTTCAGGAGAAAAAAATGCCCATCGAAATGATTGAAGAAGTAGCGTTCAACCAAGGCACGCAGATCAAGGTGATCGGTGTTGGCGGCGGCGGCGGTAATGCGGTCGCGCACATGATTGGTTGCTCGGTACAGGGCGTGGAATTCATTTGCGCCAACACCGATGCCCAGGCGCTGGGACGCAGTGCGGCGCACAAGGCGATCCAGCTTGGCAGCAGCGGCCTGGGTGCCGGTAGCATGCCCGACAAGGGGCGCGAAGCAGCCGAACTGGCGCTGGACGACATCCGTGCAGCCATCGACGGTGCACACATGCTGTTCATTACGGCTGGCATGGGCGGCGGCACCGGCACCGGCGCGGCTCCCGTGATCGCCCGCGTGGCACGCGAGATGGGCATTCTGACCGTGGGCGTCGTCACCAAACCGTTCGATTTTGAAGGTGGCCGGCGCATGAGCAATGCCGATAGCGGTCTGGCCGAACTCGAAGCCAATGTGGATTCGCTGATTGTTGTGCTGAACGAAAAGCTGCTCGAAGTGCTGGGCGATGACATAGCCCAGGATGAAGCGTTTGCTCATGCCAATGATGTTCTCAAAAATGCCGTTGGCGGCATTGCTGAAATCATCAATGTGCCGGGTCATGTGAACGTCGACTTCGAAGATGTGCGCACCGTCATGGGTGAGCCCGGCAAAGCGATGATGGGCACCGCCATTGCATCCGGCCCAGATCGCGCCCGAATTGCGGCTGAACAGGCCGTTGCCTGCCCGCTGCTCGAGGGCATTGACCTGTCGGGTGCCAAAGGCGTGCTGGTGCTGATCACGGCAGCCAAGGGTTCACTCAAACTCAGTGAATCCAAACTGGCGATGAACACCATCCGGGCTTATGCCTCGCCGGATGCGCACGTGATTTACGGTACCGCTTACGATGATGAACTGGGTGACCAGATTCGCGTTACCGTGGTTGCCACCGGGCTGTCGCGTCAGGGCCGCAGCAAGCCTGCCATTTCGGTCGTACCGACGGCTGTATTGCGGACCGGCACCGACAACATCGGATTCCAGGTGCCCAGCCTCAACACGCCCGGCAACGCGCAGCAGCCGGTGGCGCAGACCGTTATCGGTGGGCAGCCGGATTACCAGTCAATGGCCACGCCCAGCGTCTGGCGCACGCGCGACCGCAGCCAGGCTGCGGCCAAGGTGGACGCACTGGCGTCGGGTGGCATGGACGACTTTGAGATCCCGGCGTTTCTGCGCAAACAGGCGGATTAGTAAAATCGGCCTGTGCTCAAGCAACGTACTCTCAAATCCCTGACCCGCGCCGTTGGCGTCGGGCTGCACAGTGGCCAGCGTGTGGAACTCACGCTGCGCCCGGCGCAGCCTGATACCGGCATCGTGTTCAGACGCGTCGATCTGCCCGAACCGGTTGACATTGTGGCCACGGCCACCGCCGTGTCCGATACGCGACTGGCATCGACCCTGGCCAACGGCAGCGCCAAGGTGCACACGGTCGAGCACTTGATGTCGGCCTGCGCCGGCCTCGGTGTGGACAATATGTACGTCGACATCAACGCCGAAGAAGTCCCGATACTCGACGGCTCCGCCGCTTCGTTTGTGTTTTTGCTGCAAAGTGCCGGCATCGAGTTGCAAAATGCACCCAGGCGCTTCATTCGCTTGCTCAAAACGGTGGGCGTGCAGGACGGCCAGGGCGCTGCGCAGAAGTGGGCGCGGCTGGAGCCCTACCACGGCTACAAGCTCAGTTTCGAGATCGACTTTGACCACCCGGCGGTGGATGCGACCGGCCAGCGCGTGGTGTTTGACATGAGCGTCGGGTCGTACTCCAAAGACATTGCCCGAGCGCGCACCTTCGGCTTTACCAAGGACGTTGAAATGATGCGCGCCAATGGTCTGGCGCTTGGTGGCGGCCTGGACAATGCCATTGTGATGGACGACTACAAGGTCCTCAATGCGGAGGGACTGCGCTACGACGACGAGTTTGTGAAGCACAAGATACTCGACGCCATGGGCGACCTCTATCTGATTGGCAAGCCCCTGCTGGCCAGTTACAGTGCCTTTCGCTCAGGCCATGCGCTGAACAATGTCTTGCTACGCGAACTGCTGTCGCGCACCGACGCCTGGGAAGTGGTGACTTTTGAGGATGAAAAGCTCGCACCCAGCGGTTTTGCCCAGCTGGCCCGAGCCTGGTAATACGAGGTTTTACGCACCATGCTGCTCTTTCGCTGGCTTATTCTCCTGCTGCTGCTGGGGTCTGCCGTCTCGTTTCTTTTCTATACCACCACCGGCGAGCCCCGCTACAAACGATGGGGCTCGCTGATTCTGAAATGGGTGATCTTCGCCGGCCTCGGATTTTTTGGTGTGCTCGTTCTGGAGCGCGTTGCCTGAGGGGGGGGGCTGTCATCCCGGGCTCGACCCGGGATCCAGGGCTTCATTCCATTGCCGCGCGCAGCCTGGATTGCGGATCAGGTCCGCAATGACAACGACGGTGCAATGACAGCGACGGTGCAATGACAACGAGGGGGGCAATGACAACGATGACCGCCTTTAGCGCGTGATCACGACTTTTTGGTACAGCCCGCCGAAGTAAGTTTGTTTCTCGATCTTGGCAGGCTGGATGCCGGCAGGCAGCCAGGAGGTGATTTCGTTGCGCCAAAGGTCCATGGCAAAAGGCTCCAGCGTTCTGAGAATCGGCACCATCAGGTAGCGAAACGGGCTCCACGCTGTGGGCTGGTGATAGTCGACAAAAATCAGTTTGCCGCCGGGTTTGGTGATGCGCAGCGCCTCGGCGACGGTCTTGCGTCGCACTTCAAGCGGTTGCTCATGCAGCAGGAAGAACACGACCACGGCGTCGCGGCTGGCATCTTCAAACTGCATGTTGGTCGAGTCCTGTCGCAGCACCGACCACTGCTCGCGCCCTTTCAACTTGTCGTGCAGGTTCCTGATCTGCACGGGCGCCACATCGATCACATCCAGATGTCCCTGCGCCCCCAGACGGTTCAGCACATGCTCTGTGAAGTCGCCGTAGACGCAGGCTACCTGCAGGATTTTGCCGTCACTGGCGTCGCCGAGTTCGTCCAATGCCGCATCGCGCAGACGGGCAAAGTTGCCCCACAAAATCAGGTTGACCAGCCACTGGCGCTCGAAGATGCGCACTGCATTCGGGTGCACGTAGGCCCACCAGTACGTTTCCTGCAGATACTCGGGAACCGGTACCAGTGACAAACTTGACTCGGCGCTGGCGTTGCCTGCTGATTCTTTGGGGCTCAAGAAAAAACCTTAAAAAAAAGCCCCCAAAGGGGGCTCCCGGGCCACGGCAGCCCGGGTTCATGCGCCTATCTTAAACCAGATCGGTCAGATGCGCAGCAGCGAGGCGGCCGTCACGATGGTGCCGATGCCGGCGACCATGTAAACGACGATCGCCACCAGCGAATCCTTGCGCAGGCCGAAGTCAAAGAAGGTCACGCGCAGACGGTGCGCAGCGTGCCAAAGAAAGAGCGTGATCACACCGAGCAGGAACAGCTTGCCAAACCAGTGCGCGGCAAAGGCGTGGAATCCGTCGTAGCTCAGCAGAGCGGGTGCATGGCCGAGCGAGAGCATCAGGAACAGCAGCGCCAGTACCGGTGCCAGAAAGGCAGCCAGGGTGCCCCCGGCGGCGAACAGGCTCCAGAAAATGGGTTTATTCGACTTGGCCATGGTTACAGCACTCCCGCATAGAACAAGACAACCAGCGTGGCGACAGCCCACACCGCGTAGTGAGCACCAACAATGTACTTGCCGTCGAGGAATTCCTCACCCGTTTGCACGGGCATGGCTTTTGGCGTCACGTTAAACCAGTTGGTTGCGTTGTAGGTTGAGAAAGCCAGGATCAGCGCCATGCCCAGAAAACTCCAGGGTCCCGTCAGAGCCGCGACGAACGCCTCCCAGGCAGCCTTCCCGCTGGAAAGACGCTCGACGGCACAGACCAGCAACAGCGCAAAAGCGCCGATCGGGATGCAGGTGACTTCGCGCGACATATAGCGCATATAGCGCGGGTGCTTCAAGTACCAACCGGTCTTGGAGATCTCGCGAACAAAAGGTTTGCGGCTCATTTTGCGCCTCCGGGTAACAGATGTTCCTTGAACCAGTCAATGGTGCTGGCAACCTTGACCTGCTGCAGTGCGCTGGCCGGATCCACCGCCTTCGGACACACTTCGGAGCAGGCGCCCACAAACGAGCATTCCCAGACGCCTTCGTTGGTCGCAATGACTTCCTGGCGCTCGTCGCGACCACCGTCGCGCGAGTCCTGGTTGTAGCGGTGTGCCAGCGCAATGGCGGCCGGTCCGATGAACTTGGGCTGCAAGCCGTATTCAGGGCAGGCGGCGTAGCACAGCATGCAGTTGATACACATCGAAAACTGCCGGTACTTCATCAGCTGTGCCGGTGTCTGCTTGTACTCGCCCTCGGCGATGCTCTTCTTTTCCTTGGGGATCAGATAAGGCTTGACGCGTTTCAGCTTGTCGATGAAGTCATCGGCAACGGTGACCAGATCGCGCTCGATCGGGAAGTTGGCCAGAGGCTCCACCCGGATCACGCCCTCATAAGAGCGCAGGAAGGCGTGGCACGAGAGTTTGGGCTCGCCGTTGACCATCATGCCGCAGCTGCCGCAGACCGCCATGTGGCAGGACCAGCGGAAGTTCAGCGTCGGATCGATGCTTTCCTTGACGGCATTGAGCGCGTCCAGCACCACCCACTCTTCATTGCACTCAACCGTGTAG
>CAIYMN010000106.1 GCA_903927295.1 uncultured beta proteobacterium
GAAAGGTCAGAGCGCTGGTTTCGGAACCCGCCAGCGCAAGAAGCACGCAGCCAATACTTCACGGTTGAAAGGCTTGGAAAGAAAGTCGTTCATGCCGGCCGCGCGGCAGGCCTGCTGGTCAGACTGCATGGCGTTCGCCGTCAGTGCGATGATGGGGCAGTCGACGTTGGCGCCCTCGGAGGAACGAATCCGGCGCGTTGCTTCAAGACCATCCATCACCGGCATTTGCATGTCCATCAGGATCAGTTCATAGCGTTGCCGCTTGGTCGCTTCGACGGCCTCCAGACCGTTTTCGGCGAGGTCGGCTGAATAGCCGAGTCGCCCCAGGAGCGCCAACGCCACTTTCTGGTTGATCTTGTTGTCTTCCACCAAGAGAATGCGCGGAGCGGTGTCTTCCCTTGAAGTGCCCAGGGGTGAAGTTGGCGCGATCGGGTCAGTAGCGGCAGTCGAACCATGTCTGGTCTCGGCTGACTCCGTCGCCGATTGCTTCTGCACCGCTTTGCTCTGATCTGCGCCTGGCTCGGCCGGCGTTAGCGCGCTTGCATGAAGAGGTAGTTGAAACCAGAACCGACTGCCTTGCACCTCCGAGCAATCAACGCCAATGCTCCCGCCCATGCCCTCGACCAGGCGCTTGCAGATGACCAGACCGAGCCCGGTCCCGCCATATTTGCGAGATATCGATGCATCGACCTGACTGAAGTTGGAAAAGAGCTTGTCGCGTGCCTCGGGCGGAATGCCGCATCCGGTATCGATCACCTCAAACCGAAGTCCCTCGGGCAGTTGATTGACCTTGACCCGGACTTCGCCGCGCTCGGTAAACTTGACCGCGTTGCCGGCCAGGTTGAGCAGGACTTGCCGCAGGCGCAGGCTGTCGCCCAGATAGGCGGCGTTGACATTGGGCGCAATGTCGACCACGAAGTCAATTCCTTTTTCCTTGGCCCTGACCCTGAGCAGAGACGCCGCCGATTCAGTCAGGTCGACCACTGAAAACGGATGGTTTTCAAACTCCATGTGACCGGCTTCAATTTTCGACAGGTCCAGAATGTCGTTGATGATGGCCAGCAAAGCGGCACCCGAAGCAACAATATTTTGGGCAAAGCCCAATTGCTCCTCGTCGAGCTTGGTCTCCAGCAGCAGACCGGCCATACCGATGACACCGTTCATGGGTGTCCGGATCTCGTGCGACATGTTGGCCAGAAATTGCGACTTCGCCTTGCTGGCGTCTTCTGCTGACAGCCTGGCGCGCCGGTTCGCACCGACGAACAGCAGCAGCGCGGCCACCGCAACGATCACCATGATGCCAGCCAGCGCCAACAGCAAGAAGACTCCCAACTGCTCGCCTTGGGCACGCTGAAATTCAGGCAACGGTCGGGGAAGGTGAACGGTGACATTCCCGTCAGCCGCCACTTTGGAAACCAGTAGCACGACCGATGATCCATCAGTTCCCTGGAACAGGTGGGAATACTTGTCATGGTCCACCGCACGCAGAGTCAGCGGATCAAAGTTGGTTCTCTGATACTTTTCCAGCCGGGCTTGTGCCGAAAGCGAATTGACCGCTGCACCCGGCATGACCTGGTGCTCAAGCGCCTTGTTCCTGGCCAGTACCACGACCCCGTTCGAGTCAGTGACAAACCCATTGATCGGCCAAATCCAGCGTTTGAGCTCGGTAATGTCGCGTTTCACCACCACGCCGCCTATGAACTGTTGGTTGTCATTCAAGACAGGATGGGAGTAATACAGACCCGGCAACTTGCTGACCTTGCCAACGGCATACTGCTGACCCGGCTGCCCGCTGCGAGCCTTCTTGAAATATTCGCGTTCCAAATAGTTGGTGCCAATGAAACTGCCGGGCTTGTCGGCATTGCTGGAGGCGACACAGTCACCGGCGGCGTTGACCAGCCAGACCACATCGGCGTCCAGGGCGGTCGCCACGGACGCCAAAAAGTTTCCGACTCCGAATTGCTCGCTATGCTGGGTCCAAAGGCGCTTGCGATCTTCGTAGGGGAGTATCGATGCCACGACCTGCGGCCCAAAGCGTCCCAATTCCCGTCGCACGGTCTCTTCGCCGGCAAGCAAACGCGGAACGTTGCGCAGAATCCGGATGGCGTTGTCGATTTCGCTTGTAACAGCCTCAATTTGCTGCTCCGCCTGCCTGCTACCGTCCTGATAGGCCTGGTCGGCCACGCTGGCGCTGTACTGCACCGATGCGATCCAGGTTGCAACAATCCAGGTCAACGCAAGAACGGCAGTCAATGCATGGATTCGATTGACGCGCCGACTCAACCGTCTCCAGACAGGCATCGCGTCAACGCTGTCGCCACCGCCCATAGTCACGCCCCTTTTCGATTGGTCCATTTAATCGTAGTGAGCATGCTGTTGGTTGACGGAACAGCCTTGGAAAAGAGCCTCTTTTTGGCAGATCGCCGAATTTCGAGCGGCTGAAAATGACCCGGTTCACAAACGAAAACTGGTATCTCTTTCTTATCAAGGCCTGACCTGTCATGACACACCAGATCCTCATTGTTGATGACACCGAGATCAATCTGATCCTGTTCGCCGCTTTGGTCAAGAAGATCGAAGGCTGTCACTCGAAATCCTTCTCCAGCGCGCCGCAGGGCCTGGCTTGGGCGCAAAGCAACGACTTTGACCTGGCCATCGTCGACTACATGATGCCCGAGCTCGATGGCATCAGGTTCATCGAGTTGCTCAGACAAAAACCCGGCAGGGAAAACCTGCCCATACTCATGATTACTGCCAATGACCAGAAGGCGGTTCGCTATCAGGCGCTTGACGCCGGAGCATCCGACTTTCTGACCAAACCGGTGGACCAGGTTGAATTTCGGGCACGGGTCAGCAACATGCTGGCACTTGGCGACGTCAGAAAGAAACTGGCCGACCGAGCTGCCTGGTTGGCTGAAGAGGTGCGCAAGGCCACTTCCGAAATTGTCGAACGCGAGCGCGAGACAGTGCTTCGCTTGTCGAAAGCGGCGGAGTATCGCGACCCTGACACCGGGGGTCACATCTTGCGCATGGCGCGCTATTCCCAGTTGATCGCGCGTGGGCTGGGACTTTCAGTTGCCGAGCAGGAACTGGTGCTGGAATCGGCACCGATGCACGACATCGGTAAGGTGGGTATTGCTGACGAAATACTGCTCAAACCTGGAAAACTGAGCGCCGAGGAGTTTGAGATCATGAAGCGGCACTCCATGATTGGCTACGACATTCTCAAGGGCAGTCGTTCAAAGACTCTGCAGTCTGGCGCTGAAATAGCTCTGTCGCACCATGAAAAGTTTGACGGAACCGGCTATCCAAAAGGACTGGCGGGCCACGACATTCCCATCTTTAGCCGCATCGTTGCCGTGGCTGATGTGTTTGATGCACTGACCTCCGTGCGCCCCTACAAGAAGGCCTGGCCGCTGGAGGACGTGAAGCAGCACATCAAGGCTCAGGCCGGCTCGCACCTGGACCCAGCCTGCGTTGTTGCCTTTTTCGAGCAATGGGACGCCGTGCTTGAAGTCCGCCAACGCTATGCCGATGCAGACTGATCATGAACGACATGCGCCTCCCGGATTCATGTGAGCAGACGCCCGGTCAGGACAGGCTTGAACTGCCAACACAAACACCGCAGCTTGATATCGCACGCGGTGTGGATCTGATGGGCTCCGAAGAAGCTCTGGCGGAAATTCTGGATACCGTCAGCACCAGCCTGATTGCTGTCGTGCCCGATATCAGGAACGCCCTGGAGGCCGACGATGTAGCGCTTGCCAACCACGTGTTGCACGACCTCAAGGGCTACGCACCGATTTTTTGCGCTGACGAACTGGCCGAGCAGGTTGCGCAAGTGGAACTCATCAGCAAAACCGAATCCAGCGAAGTCGTCACGCCCCTCTTTGCCAGATTGGCACCCCCAACTCGAAGCACTGTTGGCTGAAATCCAGACTTACAGGGCGCAGGGCAAGTGAATCTTTGTCCCATCGACACGGCGGCCTCGTGGTCGCTGCAACGTACGCACTGATCCATCAATGAGAAAAGCCGCCAGGAGCATGTCCTTGGCGGCCTTTGTCAGGGGATATGGTGGAGCTGGCGGGATTTGAACCCGCGTCCGCAAGCCATCTTCGAGCAGATCTACATGTTTAGTGGTCTGATTTGAGTCTCGCCACCTGTGTCGCGCAGCCACACGCTA
>CAIYMN010000107.1 GCA_903927295.1 uncultured beta proteobacterium
CATGCTCGGCGAGCTTGAGCCCAAGATGCCAGCGGCCGCAACATTCTGTATAGGATTGAGAACTGCCACAGGGACAGGGCTGATGGCCCGGCAGCATGGCTCAGGGCTGCAGATGAAGCGTCTTGGCGATGGCCCGCAGCGCTTCCGGGCTGTCCCATTCCTGGGCGCCGTAGTACTTGTCGAGCACCTTGCCCTGCGAATCCACCAGCAGCGTCAAGGGCAAGCGATCGGCTCCCAGCATGTTTTCCAACTGCAGCCTGCTGTCAATGAAATGACTGAACGTGGTCTTCGACTTCCTCAGGAAGCCTTTGGCTGCATCCGGATAGTCATCGGTTGAAATGCCTATCATCGTCAGCTGCTTTCCAAGCTTGCTGCGCGAAAGTCGCTCCAGCGAGCCCATTTCCTGTCGGCACGGACCACACCAGCTGGCCCAGACGTTGATGATCAGTGGCTTGCCGCGAAATTCAGAAAGCTTGCGCGACGGACCGGACAAGCCCTGCATGTTCATATCGCGAAGGGTTCCACCAACGTCGACCTCCCCTGGCGTCTTCGCCAGCGCCAGCGACGACGTGCTCACAAGACAGAACAGCAGCAGTGACAGGATCGATTTCATTCGCAGAAGTCTACCAGCCACCTGAACTGGCGGGTCTGTCCTTGCTGGCGCGCTCGTAGAGCGGCAACACTTTGGGCAGGTTTTGTTGAATCACGGCAATGCGCGACTTCCCCGAGGGATGGGTCGAGAGCCATTGAGGTGGTGCACCCTTGTTGGCGGCTCCCATCTTCTGCCACAGACTGACGCCAGCACGGGGGTCGTAGCCTGCGCGTGCCGCCAGTTCCATGCCGACCAGGTCAGCTTCGGACTCGTCCTCTCGGCTGAATTCCAGTGTCAGCAGGTTGGCGCCGCCGCGCGCCAAACCGTCTGTCAGACGCGGATCAACGCCGAACACACCAGCCGCCACTGCGCCACCAAGGCGCGCCGCGCCTTGGGTTACAGCACTTTTTGCCATCCGCTCGCGGGCGTGCTCACGCAGCGCATGGGCAATTTCGTGCCCCATGACCATCGCCACTTCATCATCGGTGAGTTTGAGCTGCTGCAGAATGCCGCTGTAAAAGGCGATCTTCCCGCCCGGCATGCAAAAAGCGTTGATTTGCTGACTGCCAATCAGGTTGACCTCCCAGCGCCAGTCCTTGGCGCGTGGATTCCAGGCTGCGGCAAAGGGGATGATGCGCTGGGCGATGGCGCGCAGGCGCTTCAGCTGGGCTTGGTCCTTGCCCGCTAGCGCGTTCTTGCTGGCCGCTTGCTGCAGCATTTGGCTGTATTGCTGAACTGCAGAGCGCTCCACACTGTCCGCCGGGACGAGCCGACTGAACGCCGAATTGTTGCCAACCTCAACACCCTCTCGCGCCACGGCCGGGGGCAGGCACAGGCATGACAGGGTCAGCGCCAACGCGAGCAGTGTCGGGCTGCACGGCTTCTGGCGTCCGTGGCTCGGTCGCGGTAAATCAATGGTCATGCGGGTCATCAGTTCGGGTATGAGGCTGCGCGTATTATTCACGCATGACAGCAAGTGCACCCAAGGTCAATGAAATCAAGCCCGGTTGGCTTGCCAGTTTCAGGGTTTATCGGGAACCAGCCACCTTGCGCATGTTGTCACTCGGGTTTTCTGCTGGCCTGCCCTTGTTGCTGGTGCTCGGCACACTGAGTTTCTGGCTGCGCGAAGCTGGTATTGACCGTACCACCATCGGCTACCTGAGTTGGGTTGGCCTGGCCTATGCCTTCAAGTGGGTCTGGGCGCCGTTGGTGGACCGGTTACCCATTCCACTGCTCACAACCTGGCTGGGACGGCGACGCAGTTGGCTCCTGCTGTCGCAACTGAGCATCGCGGGGGGACTGGTCGCGATGTCTTTCAACGACCCTCGAGTTGCCCTGCAGCCTGTGATCTGGGGTGCGCTGGTAGTGGCTTTTGGCTCGGCAACGCAGGACATTGCGCTGGATGCTTTTCGCATCGAGTCGGCTGGCAGCGAGCGCCAGGCGGCACTGGCGGCTGCCTATCAGACCGGTTATCGACTGGCCATGATCTGGGCTGGTGCCGGTGTGCTTTGGCTTGCCGCGCGCGCTGAAGTGGCCGGTGTCGCAAATTATCAGCATGGGGCCTGGCAGCAAGCTTATCTGGTGATGGCAGCCTCCATGCTGTTGGGCATATTGACGGTGTTGATCTCACCTGAGCCGGCGCACCGCGCCAGCATCCAAGCGAAAAATGCGCGCGCCTGGTTGCACAGCGCCTTGATCGAACCCTTTGCCGATTTTCTGCGACGCTACGGCAAGCAGGCGGCACTGATCCTGGCTCTGATCGCGGTTTACCGCATCAGCGATGTGGTGATGGGCATCATGGCCAATCCGTTTTATGTCGATATGGGCTACAGCAAGGATGAGGTGGCGGCGGTAACCAAGATTTACGGCGTTCTCATGACGCTGGCTGGCGCATTCGTCGGTGGCGCCATGGCCTTGCGCTGGGGTGTCATGCGCGTGCTGATGCTGGGCGCGATCCTGAGCGCCGCCAGCAACCTGTTGTTTGCCTGGCTGGGAACACGGGGCCATGACGTGGCTGCGCTGATTTTCGTGATCTCGGCGGACAATCTTTCCAGCGGCATTGCGTCGGCCGCCTTCATTGCTTATATGTCCAGTCTGACAAACATCAACTACTCGGCCACACAGTACGCGATATTCAGTTCGATGATGCTGCTGGCGCCAAAGTTTCTCGCCGGTTATTCAGGGCGTTACGTGGATGCGTTCGGATATCAAAATTTCTTTGTTGCCACGGCATTGTTGGGAGTTCCGGTACTGCTCCTGGTGGCGCTGGCTTCAAGAATCAAGAATCGCTAGCGTGCAACGGATTTCATTTACTTAACTTTACTGTTGGTTCAACCACTCGGGGGCGGGCTGCCCTAGACTGCATCCATGAGTCAAAACTTGCTAATGATTGAGGACGATGCTCGCCTGGCGCAGATGGTGGCGGAGTACCTTGGCCAATCCGGTTTTACCGTGCAGCACACGGGCGATGGTCACAGCGGCCTGCTCGCCTTGCAGGCCAGTCCACCTGATCTGGTGATACTTGACCTGATGCTGCCGGACATGGACGGGCTGGAAGTATGTCGGCGCATCCGGTCCATGCCTGGTGCCCTGGCGCAAATTCCCGTGCTGATGCTCACGGCAAAAGGTGATCCGATGGATCGGATCATCGGGCTTGAAATTGGTGCTGACGACTATCTGCCCAAACCATTCGAACCACGCGAATTGCTGGCGCGTATTCGCGCTGTCCTGCGCCGGCGAGGGGAGGGCCTGCCGCAGATCAGCAAGCAACTGCGCTTTGGCACGCTTGAGATCGACCGGGACGCCCGCGCCGTTACCGTGGCGGGCCAGGCCTGCGATCTGACTTCCTATCAGTTTGACCTCCTGGTTGCGCTGGCCGAGCGCGCCGGTAGGGTTCTGACGCGCGATCAGATCATGGAGGCGGTGCGCGGCCGCGAGCTTGACGCTTTTGATCGCTCGATTGATGTTCACATGGGCCGTATTCGTGCCGCGATTGAGCTCGACGCCAAGGATCCCAAGCGGATTCTGACCGTGCGCGGTGTGGGTTACGTTTTTGCCCGCCAGCAGGACTGAGCGCAGCGTGTTCCTGAAGCGCTTGTACACGCGTATCTGGCTGGCGGTGGTGCTGGCGGTAGCGGTGCTGACGTTTCTGGTCGGTTGGGCCTGGCGGCTGACCGTCGAGCCGCCGCTACGTGACGTTGTCATTCGCAACGAAGCCGGGCAGATTATCGGTAATGGCCACTCACGCCGGCGTCGGCCGCCGGGTGCCGCCATTGGCGCACATCCTGAGGGGGCACCCGAGGCGCAAGCGCCTTCCTTTGGTCTGCAAAGTCAGATTGGCTCGGGTCCTGAGTTTGTCGTGTTGATGCTCGATGGCCAGATCGTGCACATGCAGTTGCCACGTGGGCAACGCTCTGCGTGGAATCTGGCACCATACGGATTTTTCTGGACACTGACACTGGTTGCACTGGCAGTTGCGTTGGCCACCTATCCGATTATTCGTAAACTCACGAGACGCCTCGAACTGTTGCAAAACGGGGTCGAAAAATGGGGTGAGGGAAACCTCTCCACCCGCGTCTCGGTGGACGGACAGGATGAGGTGGCTTTTCTCGCGGCACGTTTCAATCACGCGGCCGAACGCATCGAGAATCTTGTCAAATCCCATGAGTCCCTGCTGGCGTCACAAAAGTCACTGCTCGCCAACGCCTCGCATGAATTGCGCTCACCACTGACGCGTATCCGCATGGGACTCGAACTGATGGGCTCAGGCTCCTCACCAGCGTTCAAGAACGAAATCGCACGCAATATTGGTGAACTTGACTTGCTGATTGAAGAAATTCTGCTGGCCAGCCGACTCGACGCGCGCGAAGCTGATCTGGGCACGATCGAGTCGGTCGATCTGATCGGTATGGCGGCGGAAGAGTGCGCTCGTGTCGGCGCTGAATTGGAGGTTTTGCCCGGAACGGATCAGGCAGATTCCGCCTTGTCGGTTCAAGGGGTAGCCAAGCTGTTGCGCAGAGTCATGCGCAATCTTCTGGAGAATGCGCGTCGCCACGCGGCCGGTGAAATCACTGTGACACTGAGCAGAACGGATACGCATGCGGTGATCCAGGTCTGCGACCGTGGCCCTGGTGTGCCGGAGGAACTGCGCGAACGCATCTTTGAGCCCTTCTACCGCCTGCCTGGCGCCACCGAGCGCGATGGTGGCGTTGGCTTGGGACTAGCCCTGGTCAAATCGATTGCGATTCGTCATGGCGGTGCCGTGCAATGTGAGAACCGTCCCGATGGCGGCGCCTGTTTTGTTGTTTCATTGCCACTTGGCGTGGGCGGCGGGACCCAATTGGTGTCAAAAAGCTCTTAAAGCCGGGTGAATTGACGCCATATCCCCCAAATGGGGGATAGTGCGGTGCCCTTATGCTGGCTAAAGTCGGCACAACTGCTGTCACAGTGATTCAGGCAAAAAATTCCAACGAGTCCTCCTCGGAGGACTTTTTCGAAGCCACCTCCGGGTGGCTTTTTTTTCGTCTCGGATTGACACCAACCAAGAAAGCCGTCGGCAGAGCTGGGGTAGGTGGCTGCGCCGATTTCTGGACATTTGACAGCATGAGGCGCAGGCCCCTACCCTAGCTCTGCCACCCCGGGGCTTCAGATGCGATTCAAGCGTTCTATCCCTTGCAGCACCTGGCTGGCTGAAATATCGCTCAGGCAGCGCGTGTGGCCGAATCGGCAGGCGCGCTCAAAGCAGGGCGCGCAGTCCAGCGCGGGCCGGTAGTCGGGCTCACTCTTGAGCCAGAGCACGCCGGCCCTCGCGTTGAGCGGGGGTGTGTGAAGGGGACTGCTGGAGCCGAAAATCGCAACTTGTCGAGCGCCCAGGGCAGCCGCGACATGCATCAGGCCGGAATCATTGCTGATCGTGCACAGGGCGGCGGCTATCAGATGAAAAGCCTGTGTCAGGTTGGTCTTCCCAGCCAGATTGATGCACTTGCCTGTTGGCAGTGCGTTGACCGTGATGGCTATCTCATCGCACAACGCCTGTTCCTTGGCTGAGCCCAACAGCACGACCTGCTTGTCCAGGCAGCGCGCCAGGTCGACAAAATGACTTGTTGGCCAACGCTTGGCAGGTCCGAATTCGGCACCCGGTGCGAACACGTAGTAGCCAGATCGAGACAGACCAAGCTGCTGCAGCGTCTGTTCAACTGCAACCTCGCCGGCTTGCAGCAACGGCCGGTCCATGGCAAGGTCCGGTTCACCACTGAGCGCCGAATAGAACGCCACCATCGGTGGTCGCTGCTTACCGGGCGGATTTTCCAGGCGTCGCGTCAGCAAGCCGAAGCGCATTTCGCCCAGGTAACCAATGCGTTCCTGAATCCCTGCCAGAAACGGCAGCAAGGCGCTTTTCAGGGAATTCGGACAAATGTAGGAGGTCGCAAAGCGTCCCTTGATCTGGCGCGCCAGACTGAGTCTTGCCTTCCATTGCAGGCCGCCATGGGCAAAGGGCAGTTCGATGACCTCAGTGACCTGCGGCATCAATTGGTAAACCGGTGCCACCCACGGCAGGGCAGCCACCGTCAGGCGCTCGCCGCGCGCGGCCAGACGACGCAGCAACGGCTCGGTCATTACCGCGTCTCCTATCCATTGAGGCGCGACGATCAGGCTGTCAGCGCCTGGCTTCATCGCCACTCAGTGATGAGCTTCGAAGTGCTCGCCTTCCTTGAGTTGGTAAACGCTGCCGCAATACGGACACTTGGCCTGACCGCTGTGGGCCACGTCGAGGTAGACCTTGGGGTGGCTGTTCCACAGCTTCATGTCGGCCAGCGGACTCGGACAGAACACGCCTCCCTGGTGGTTCAGGTCTTTGGCCAGCAGTTGAATTACGGACTTGCTCATGACGATACCTTTGTCAGCCAGTGTGAATACTTCGGGTTGCGACCATTGACGATGTCAAAGAACGCGCTCTGGATCTTCTCCGTGATGGGACCGCGCGAACCGCAGCCGAGTTCGATGCGGTCAAGCTCGCGGATCGGGGTCACTTCGGCCGCCGTGCCGGTAAAGAAAGCCTCGTCGCTGATGTAAACCTCATCGCGAGTGATGCGCTTCTGGATCAGCTCAAGGCCGAGGTCTTTGCAGATGTGGAACACGGTATTGCGTGTGATGCCGTTCAGCGCGCCGGCTGACAGGTCGGGCGTGTAGACCACGCCGCCCTTGACCACAAACAGGTTTTCGCCAGCACCTTCCGAGACAAAGCCGTTGGCGTCGAGCAGCATGGCTTCGTCGTAGCCCTCGTCAGTGACTTCCATGTTGGCCAGAATCGAATTGGTGTAATTGCTGACCGCCTTGGCCTGCGTCATCGTGATGTTGACGTGATGGCGCGTATAGCTCGAGATCTTGACGCGGATACCACGCTTCAGACCTTCTTCCCCCAGATAGGCGCCCCAGGGCCAGGCGGCGACCATCAGGTGAATCGTATTGCCTTTGGGCGAAACACCCAACTTCTTGTCGCCAATCCAGGTCAGGGGCCGCAAGTAGCAGGACTCAAGCTTGTTCTCGCGCACCACGGCCTTTTGCGCTTCGTTGACCTGTTCTTTGGTGAACGGGATGTCCATGCGCAGGATTTTGGCGCTGTTGAACAGTCGGTCCGTGTGATCTTCGAGCCGGAAGATGGCCGTGCCATTGACCGTGTTGTAAGCCCGTACGCCCTCAAAGGCGCCGCAGCCGTAATGCAGGGTATGGGTTAGAACATGGATCTTGGCGTCGCGCCATTCGACCATCTGGCCGTCCATCCAGATCTTTCCGTCACGGTCAGACATTGAGGGGGGAAGTGGGCTCATCGGTATTTCCTTGTGAAGAGGTTCCTGCTTGCAAAAGCAGATTTTACGAGGCTTGACTGCTGTCCAGCGCCGGCGCATCTGTCTCGTTTGACTCCGGGCGATGCAACTGCCATTTTCTCAGCTTGCCGTTGTGAAACTCGCAGCTCACGTGGGACTGCGTTCCATCGGTCCAGCGAAAGATCTCGGGTTGCGCATCCTTGACGCTTTCAAGCGTCCCCAGCGCCTTGGTCATGGCCACCACGTGCAGCAGGCTGACACCTGGCCTGAGTTTGGCGTTGAGCATGACGGCACTGTCTACGTAGCCGATGGGTCGATTCGCGGCGCGTTTGAGCACCTGCATCAGCCGGGTGAAATGCAGCAGCAGCCACATCACGAGCAAGCCGCTGGCGATGGCGACACCGGGCCAGCCATACGAGCTGTAGGCAGCCATCACGCCGGCAACCGCGGCTACCGGGACAAAAATTCTGTGGAACTGCATGACCGGATTCTGACCGATGTCACGACTCGGCAAGGCAGGGTCAAGGCCTGGCGTCCGCAGGCCAGCGCATGGCCACCGCCAGTCCGCCCAGCGTTTTCGAGCGACTCACCTGCACTTGCACGCCGAAAACGCCGGCGATTCTCCTGACAATCGACCAACCCAGTCCACTGCCGGGTTGCTGGCTACCCAGAACGCGAAAGAAACGCTCCCCCAGGCGCGCCATTTCGGGCTCGCTCATGCCGGCTCCGCTGTCTTGCACGCGCAGCACGGTTTGTCCGGACTCGTTCGCAACGCTCAGCAGGATGCGGGCGCCGTTCGGGCTGTAACGAATGGCGTTGTCAATGAGGTTGCGCATCATCACGCCGATCAGCATTTCGTCACCCGCCACGACACAGGGCGCATTGGCGACGAGTTCCAGCGTCTGATGTCGCTCCAGGGCGACGCTGCCCAGGTCCGCTGCCACACGACGCGCTGTCGCACTCAAATCAAAGGTCGTGGCAGTCGGTGCTGCGGTCGCTTCGAGCCGCGCCAGTGTCAGCAATTGTTCGACCAGTCGCGTGGCGCGATCGCAGCCGGCCAGCGTCGCTTGCAGCGCGTGTTCGCGCTGCGCCACATCGTCCATTGCACCCATGGCAACCTGGGCTTGTGCCCGGATGCCGGCAATCGGTGTGCGCAGTTCGTGCGCCGCATCCGCGGTAAAACGTCGTTCGGAATCCACCATCTGCGCGATCCGGTCAAACAGGGCATTGAGAGATTGCACCATCGGTTTCATCTCGGTCGGCAGATTGTCAATCTGCAGCGGCTCCAGGGCTTGCGGGCGGCGCTGGCCCAGCAATTGACTGAGTTGGCGCAGGGGCAGGAGCCCTTGCCTCACGGACCACCAGCCCACCAGCGCCAGCAAGGGCAGGGCGAAGGCCAATGGCACCAGAACACCCTGCAAGACCGCCAGCAGGATGGCGTTGCGCGATTCGGTGTGTTCGCCTACCAGGACCAGCACATTCTCTTCGGCGCCGAGCGTCGAGAATACGCGCCAGAGATGACCGTCGCCAAGGCGTTCGGTTGAAAAGCCCGGACCATGGCTTGAAATCGGAGACGTGCCTGCGTTGGCCGAGCGTAGCACCAGGCGTCCCTCGTGAAACACCTGAAAGATGACCTTGGGCGCGTACTTGTGCAGTGAGGGCGCATCTTCAACACCGTCATGGTCGGTCTCACCGGACTGTTGCATGACCAGCAGGGCGGCGGCCTGCGCAAGATGACCGTCAAGCAGTTCATCGAGCTCATGGCGCACGTCAAACCAGGTCAGCAGCACGGTGCCAAGCCAGACCGCCGTCAGCAGCACCAGCAAGGGCACCAGCAGCCGAGTTTGCAGGGACTTCAGGCGGCGAATCGGCTTCATGCGCCGTCCTGCGAACGTGCCACGGTGTAGCCAATGCCGCGCACCGTCTGAATCAGATCTGCCTGCAGTTTGCGCCGCAGATGGTGAATGTGCACCTCGATCGCATTGCTGTCGACTTCGTAGCCCCAGCTGTAGAGCTTTTGTTCGAGTTGCTCGCGCGACATGACGCGTCCGGCGCTGAGCATCAGGGCATAAAGCAAATCAAATTCCCGGGTTGACAAGGGCACGACTTCGCCATGGAGTGTTACCTGCCGCGCGGATGGGTCGAGCGATACGGCGCCGCAGCGCAGCACGTCCTGCAACTGGCCGTGCGAGCGACGCACGAGGGAGCGCAATCGGGCGCCGAGTTCATGCAGGTCGACCGGTTTGACCACGTAGTCGTCAGCCCCCAGATCCAGACCACGGATGCGATCGGGTACTGCGTCGCGCGCCGTCAGCACCAGCACCGGCGTGTCGATCTTCCGTTGGCGCAGGGATCGCAGAACGTCAATTCCGTCTTTCACTGGCAAGCCCAGGTCCAGTACCGCGGCTGCGTAGTCGCCGGATGCAATCTCGCGTTCCGCGGCGCCACCGTCGCGCACCCAATCCACCTGAAAGCCGAGCTGGCGCAGGCCTGCTCGCAGGCCGTCACCCAGCATGGGATCATCTTCAGCCAGCAGTATGCGCATCAGGAAATCTCCGGTTGACTCGACTTGGCATCATGCCCGAATGATTGTGGCATTTGTGTTCAGTTCGGGATTTTGATATCGCGTTCGCCAAAGCTGCCCTGCGCCGCATGGCCGTGGCAGGCGCTGCAGTTGGCAGCACTGCCAACCGATGCACGCTTCCAGACATCAGGCGGCACTTCGCCGGCCCGGTGTTTTTGCAGAAACCAGGCAGACCTGGTGATGCGGTCCTGCGGCGGTTCTTCGCTGACCCGCTTGTAAGAGCCGGCCTGGGTCTTGAGCCAGGCGCCGATTTCGTGTGTCGTCGCCTCATCGAGTGAAGCGTCGGCACCGTAGTGCTTGCCCAGCGTGCCCATCAGGCGCTGCCAGGAAGCTGCGGGCAGCATGCCGGCCGGGTAGGCAATATGGCAGGCCGCGCATTCCTGCTGGTACTTGGCCAGGGGCGTGGCGCTGACGGAACTGGCCGCACCATGGGCTGCACCCAGGCAACTTGCGGCCAGCAGGCCCATGAGTGCCGCTTGTCTGAATGTGGAATGGATCATTTGGTGTTACCGAGAAGAAGTGAATGGGCGGCTTGCAAGTTTGTCATTGCGGACCTCAGGTGTGTCATTGCGGGCTTGACCCGCAATCCAGTGCATGCGTGGCACTGGATCCCGGATCGAGTC
>CAIYMN010000108.1 GCA_903927295.1 uncultured beta proteobacterium
AGTGGAGGCCGAGTACCAGCAGATCATCACGCACGACGGCGCGCCGCACACCATCACGCAGGCCGAACTTGATCGCGTCAGCGCGTCCTTTGTGCCACCGACACTGACCGCACAGATCAGCCCGGCCGCCACCGTGCAGAGCAGCCCATTGAGCAAGGCCGAACAGCTGGAGTACAGCCGCTGGCTCAAACAAAACGTGGCGCCGCACAAGAACCCTGAATTGCGCGCTGTGACCCTCTCCTTCAAACGCCTGGGCTACGCGCCGGGCGACGCCACAGCGGCGCAGCTCGACGCCGCAGCACAGCTGGCCGACGACTTCTCCGCCGGCGAAGCGCGCGTCACGCACGATCAAAACCTGCTGCTGCCCTGGGTTCACGCGGAGCAGTTGCCGGAACTCTGGCAGGCGGCACGGCAGCTGGGTCTGGCTCGCTCCAACATCCGTTTGCTGACCGACATGATTGCCTGTCCGGGTGGCGACTTTTGTGCGCTGGCCAATGCCCGTTCCATACCCATCGCCCAGGCCATCAGCGAGCGCTACCAGGACATGGATGAACTGCACGACCTGGGAGAGATTGACCTGCATATCAGCGGCTGCATCAACTCGTGCGGCCACCATCACAGTGGCCATATAGGCGTGCTCGGCGTCGACAAGGACGGCCGCGAGTGGTACCAGGTGTCGCTTGGCGGCTCCGACGGCTCCACCTTGAGCGGCAAGCCCGTTGCCGGCAAGGTGGTTGGCCCTTCATTTGAGGCCGCAGAAGTGCCCGACGTGATTGAAGCGCTGCTCGACACCTACCGGCGTGAGCGCCTGACTGGCGAAACCCTGATTGCCACGCTGCACCGCACCGGTATCGACCTCTTCAAACAGGCGGCCAACAGCGTGCGTCAAGACGCAGCCATCGAAGTCGCAGCACTATGAGCAGTCGTTCTATCAAACTGCTGCACGAAAACAGCGCCGGCGCCGATGACTGTGAAAAGACCATCGTCCTTGCCAACGACGCCGACCCGCGAGAGCTCGGCCTTGATGGCATCGACCGGATTGATCTGCATTTTCCGAAGTTCACCGATGGGCGCGCCTTCAGCCAGGCTTTTCTGCTGCGCCGCCGTCTGGGCTTCCAGGGCGAGATTCGCGCCACCGGTGACGTTCTGATTGACCAGTTGCTGCAGATGCAGCGCTGCGGCTTTGACGCCGCTGTGTTGCGCAGCGACCAGAACCACGATCTGGCCGAGCGCCAGTTGGAGCGCTACGAGGCGTTTTACCAGGGAGATGCGCGCACGCCCGAGCCGCACTTTGGCGTCGCATGAGCGCCATTGAACGAAACGCCAAGGCAACAAGCGACTTTGATGCCCGGCTGGCGCAAACCTGTGACTTGCTGCGGCAGGCGGCCGACTGCTACGCGGCGTCGGGCCGGGCGGATGAAGCGGCCATCACGCAAGCATCAAGTCTGGGTGCTGAGGACGTGGTGATCAGCCACCTGATCAACACACTCGAGCTGCCGATTCCGATCTTTGTGCTCGAGACGGGCGCGCTGCATGCGCAAACGCTGCAATTGCTCGCCACCACTCAGCGTGATTCGCGCAGCCCGGTGCAAGCCTTCTATCCCCGCGCCGAGGCCGTGCTGGAATTCGTGGAGCGCGAGGGGCGAGACGCCATCTTCCAGAGCATTGCCCTGCGCAAGGCCTGCTGCCAGATTCGCAAGATGGAGCCACTGGCGCGCGCTCTTGCCGGCAAGGCGGCCTGGATCACCGGCCTGCGCCGCGAGCAGTCCGGCGCGCGCGCCGAAGTGCCGCTGATCGACACCAGCGACAGCGCCCGCGTCAAGTACAACCCCCTGGCCCACTGGACCTGGGGCGATGTCTGGCACTTTATTGCCATCAACAATGTGCCTTACAACCCGCTGCACGACCAGTTTTATCCAAGCATCGGCTGCCAGCCATGCACCCGTGCCATCAGCCAGGGCGAAGACTTTCGCGCCGGTCGCTGGTGGTGGGAAGAAGAAACAGCCAAGGAGTGCGGACTGCACGCAAGACCATGAACGCCCCTACCGAAACTGAACTGCTGCGCACGATGAGCAATGCGCATCTGGACGCGCTGGAGGAAGAAACCATCTTCATCCTGCGCGAGGTGGCAGCCGCCTTTGAGCGCCCGACCCTGCTTTTTTCTGGCGGCAAGGATTCACTGGTCATGCTCAAGTGCGCCGAGAAGGCCTTTGGCGCGGGACGCATTCCGTATCCGCTCTTGATGATAGACACCGGGCACAATTTCCCGGAAGTCACGGCCTTTCGCGATCTGCGAGCCAGTGAACTCGGCGCCAAACTGATTGTGCGCAGCGTGGAAGACTCGATGGCACGTGGCACAGTGCGCCTGGCACACCCGGGCGAGTCGCGCAATGTTCACCAGTCTGTGACGCTGCTCGAAGCGATTGACGAATTCCGTTTTGACGCCCTGATTGGCGGCGCCCGGCGCGACGAAGAAAAAGCACGCGCCAAGGAGCGCATCTTCTCGCACCGCGACAGCTTCGGTCAGTGGCAACCCAAGGCGCAGCGCCCGGAGTTGTGGACACTGTTCAACACCCGCTTGCAAAGCGGTGAGCACTTTCGCGTCTTCCCCATTTCGAACTGGACCGAGCTTGACGTCTGGCAGTACATAGCCCGCGAGAACATCGCCCTGCCCTCGCTTTATTACTCGCACCGGCGTGATGTGGTGAAGCGCAAAGGCCTGCTGGTCAGCGTGACCGAGCTGACACCGCCGTGTGAGGGAGAAGTCGTTGAAACGCGCGACGTGCGCTTTCGTACCGTTGGCGACATCACCTGCACCTGCCCGGTGGAAAGCCTTGCCAGCAACGCGGCAGAAATTGTGATCGAAACCCTGGCCACATCGCTGAGCGAGCGCGGCGCGACCCGGATGGACGACCGGACGTCCGAAGCCTCCATGGAAAAACGCAAGAAAGACGGTTACTTCTGATGCCAAGCACTGAACTCGACACCCAATCCGCACTGCGCTTCATCACCTGCGGGTCGGTCGATGACGGCAAGAGCACCCTGATTGGCCGCCTCCTGGTCGACAGCCGCTCGGTCCTGCAGGACCAACTGGCCAACGTCTCGCGCAGTGGCGCGATGGACCTGGCCCTGTTCACCGATGGCCTGTCGGCTGAGCGCGAGCAGGGCATCACGATTGATGTGGCCTACCGCTACTTCAACACGGCGCAGCGCAAGTTCATCATTGGCGACACGCCCGGCCACGAGCAGTACACGCGCAATATGGTGACCGCCGCCTCCAGTGCCGACGCCGCCGTGGTGCTGGTGGACGCCACCAAACTGCAGTGGCAGAGCCCGGCACTTGAGCTGCTGGCGCAGACGCGGCGCCACACCCTGCTGGTGCAACTGTTGCGCGTGCCCTCCATCGTCTTTGCCGTCAACAAGCTTGACGCGCTGGGAGACAGTGCGGCGCAGGCCTTTGCCAACATCAGCCGCGTCCTGCGCGCCTTCGCCACCGCGGCAGGCGTGGAGGTGGCTGCGGTGGTGCCGGTCTCGGCCCTGCTCGGGCACAACGTGGTGGAGCCGGCCGATGATGGCTGGTGCGAATACGACGGTGCCAGCTTGTTGCAGATTCTGGAGCAGTTGCCGGTAACCGCGATTGAAATCGACCTGCCCTTCGCCTTTCCGGTGCAATGGGTCGAAAAGTTCTCTGCCTCCAACGATACATCCCAGGGGCGGCGCATTTTCTGGGGCCGCGTTGCCAGCGGAACCGTCCAGACCGGCCAAAAAGTAAGGGTATTGCCCAGCGGTCAGAGCGCCACGGTGAGCCAGGTGCTGCGGCACACGCGCCAGCCCGGCACGGTGCTGGCCGGGCACAGCGCCGGTCTGGTGCTGGACCGCGAAGTGGACATCTCGCGCGGTGACTGGCTGCTCGCCGACGAGACCCCAAGCGCCTTCACCCAGGGCCGCGAAATCAGCGCCACCGTGGCCTGGATGGACGAGGAGCCGCTCGTGGCCGGACGCGTTTACTGGGCACTGCACGGACACCGCTGGGTGAAGGCCCGAATCAAGCGCATCGTGCACCGGCTCGACATCGACACGCTGACCCGCTCTGCGACAAATCAGCTTGATACCAATGCCATCGGTGAGGTTGAACTGAGTCTGCAGGAAAGCATTGCCACACTGCCGTTTAGCCGCTCGCGCACACTGGGTTCACTGGTGTTAATTGACACAGCATCCCACAAGACAGCAGCGGCAGTGCTGATCAATTAAAATCTGCCGCTTCACCCATTCCCCGCAAACCCTACAACATGACACATATCGTCACCGAAGCCTGTATCAAGTGCAAGTTCACCGACTGCGTGGACGTTTGCCCCGTTGACTGCTTTCGCGAAGGCCCCAATTTTCTGACCATCGACCCTGACGAATGCATCGACTGCGCGGTCTGCATTCCGGAGTGTCCGGTCAACGCCATTTATGCCGAAGAAGACGTGCCGGCCGACCAGCAGCACATGATCAAACTCAATGCCGAACTGGCCCTGCTACCGAGCTGGAAAGGCATCAGCAAGCGCAAGGCACCACTGGCTGACGCCGACGACTGGAAGGACAAGACCGGCAAGCTCTCGCAGCTTGTTCGGTAATACACACTGTGCGACCCCATTTATCTCCCATTGAGACCGACGCGGTAATCGTCGGAGCCGGCCCGGTCGGGCTGTTTCAGGTGTTTGAACTTGGCCTGCTCGAAATCAAGGCTCATGTGGTTGATTCGCTCGGTTACCCGGGCGGTCAGTGCATAGAGCTCTACCCCGACAAGCCGATTTACGACATTCCGGCGGTGCCGGTGTGCACCGGGCGCGAGCTCACCAACAACCTGCTGGAGCAGATCAAGCCTTTTGGCGCCACCTTTCACTACGGGCAGGAAATTACCGTGGTGGAGCGGCAGATTGATGGCCGCTTCTTTGTTGAAACGTCCAGAGGCACGCGCTTTCTGACCAAGACGATTTTCATCGCAGCCGGCGTAGGCGCCTTCCAGCCGCGCACACTCAAGCTCGATGGACTCGACAGCTTTGAGGATTCTCAACTCTTTTACCGGATCCGAAATCCGGACGACTTTGCCGGCAAGAACCTGGTGATTGTTGGTGGCGGCGACTCCGCCATTGACTGGGCGCTGGATTTCGTCAAGGACAGCCCGCACAAGGCCGAGAGCGTGATCCTGGTGCACCGGCGCGACGGCTTCAAGGCAGCGCCCGCCAACGTCGCCCGCATGCATGAATTGTGTGATGCACTGGAGATGCAGTTCATGATCGGCCAGGTATCCGGCTTTGAAGAAAAAGACGGCGTCCTGACCAATGTGAAAGTGACCGGTGCGGACGGTGTGACGCGCCTGGTGCCACTGGACGCCATGCTGGTGTTCTTTGGCCTCTCGCCCAAGCTCGGCCCGATCGCCGACTGGGGGCTGGACATTGAGCGCAAGCAGCTCAAGGTCGATACCGAGAAGTTTTCTACCAGTGAGCCGGGCATCTTTGCGGTGGGCGACATCAACATCTACCCCGGCAAGAAGAAGCTGATTCTGAGCGGTTTTCACGAATGCGCGCTGGCCGCCTATGGTGCCATGTCCATCATCGTGCCGGAGAAAAAAGTCTTTTTGCAGTACACCACGACCAGCCCCAAGCTGCACAAGGTGCTGGGAGTTGAATCGCCAGAGTTCGACTGAGCCGAATCTGAAACTTTTGCCGCTATAATTTGCGGCTTGTTCCTCGATAGCTCAGTTGGTAGAGCGCCGGACTGTTAATCCGTAGGTCCCTGGTTCGAGCCCAGGTCGAGGAGCCATAAAAATCAAGGGCTTGCACGTAAGTGCAGGCTCTTTTTCTTTACTGAACGGGACGAAAACGTGACAAGTCCACTACGTTACGTCCTCCCCCTCCCCCGCGCTCAATTCGAGACGCTGCAGACAACAGGTTTTCCGTCGAAAACTTGGCATACCGATCCACCATAATCCGCGGCCTCTCGCCTCCGAGGTCCTTCAACTCATCGCAAGAGTTTATCGCCTGACGATGCCCAAGCATGGCGCAGATCGTCTAACCGAAAATCCTTGATACCAGCAGTCGCAATAGCGGTATGCCATGCAGTGTTGGTAACTTGCCATCAACTTAAACCATTGCGGGCTGGCTATTGGTTGACGACAATT
This sequence comes from uncultured beta proteobacterium, assembly GCA_903927295.1. Classification (GTDB taxonomy): domain Bacteria; phylum Pseudomonadota; class Gammaproteobacteria; order Burkholderiales; family Burkholderiaceae_C; genus Rhodoferax. Next base: position 6,167 of record CAIYMN010000108.1, read on the forward strand.
ACCTTGGCCGGTTGACGACAACTATGTTGGCCGGTTAGAGGCCTTTACCGGGCGGGTCCGGGAGGCGG
>CAIYMN010000109.1 GCA_903927295.1 uncultured beta proteobacterium
AGGTGGTCAGCGAAGTCGTAACCACCATGAGCTCAATCAACGAAAGCTCGAAGAAGATCGTCGACATCATCGGCGTGATCGACGGCATTGCCTTCCAGACCAACATCCTGGCCTTGAACGCCGCAGTGGAAGCAGCACGTGCCGGAGAACAGGGCCGGGGCTTTGCGGTGGTGGCAAGCGAAGTGCGCAATCTTGCACAGCGCAGTGCGGCAGCAGCCAAGGAAATCAAGGCACTGATTGGCGACTCGGTGGACAAGGTAGGTGCGGGCACCAAACTGGTGGACGAAGCCGGCAAGACCATGGAAGAAATCGTGAACTCGGTCAAGCAGGTGACCGCCATCATGAGCGAGATCACAGCGGCCAGCCAGGAGCAGAGTGCGGGCATAGAGCAGGTAAATCAGGCGATCATGCAGATGGACGAGGTAACGCAGCAAAACGCGGCGTTAGTCGAAGAAGCGGCGGCGGCTGCAGAGGCTATGCAGGAGCAGGCGCAGCACCTGACCCAGACTGTAGGCGTGTTCAAGCTGGCGCAGATGTCCGACATCGTAGGCGTGCCTGCTGAGAGCCAGCCGAAAGCGCAAGTGCCGCGGATGATGCCTCCGGCGAAGGCGAAGGCGACGGGGCAAGCCCCGGCCAGAATCGCGTCAGCCAAGACCGGCGCCGATGGCGAATGGAGTGAATTCTGACTGGATGCGAACGCCTTAGAGAGATCGTGAAAATCAAAATGATGCAAGACCTGCCTGCGTGGAAATGCTCCAGAGCTCTGCTGTTCGTCACCGATGGTGGGTCAAGTTGTCCGCCAGACTGCCGAAATGTCATGTGGGGTAAGGCGGATGCAAACGACACCGAACATCATCATTATCAACTTTACATTCAACCTGAGGAATCGACATGAAATTGACGACGCTCGCAGCGACGGCCACCGTGATGATCGCCGCATTTACCACAGCCCATGCCTACGACCCCAAGGCCACGATCGCAGATTTGGACGCGCGCCTGGCCAAGATTGGCGTGCCCAAGGTCGACGGTACCGACAAGATCGGTGACAAGACTGTGCCCGCCTTGTACTTTGGCGAGCGCAAGATCAACAACAACTACGATGTGGTCGATAGCGTGCGCAAGGTGCACAACGCCACCGCTACCGTCTTTGTAAAGGAAGGCGACGAGTTCGTGCGCGTCAGCACCAACGTGTTGACGCCCGAGGGCAAGCGCGGCGTCGGCACGCTGCTGGCACGCAACAAGGCGTACGAGGCAGTCATCAAGGGCGAGCCGTACTGCGGCCTGGTCGATGTGCTTGGCACGGCATTCGACGCTTGTTACCACACGATCAGGGACGCTGGCGGCAAGATCATTGGCTTGAGCTACATCGGGCATAAGAAATAGCGGTGTTTGGCAGAGCACGCCCGGCGGCCAGCGCTTCCAACGGGCTTGCGCGTACAGCAACGAACAGCAAGCCGGAGAAGCCCAATGAGTCTTCGTTACCAAATCAGTGAGGCATTCGACCGGATGCGCGTCAGCCAACAGTTGTACAGCGCGTTCGCGATCGTCCTTGTAATCACGGCGGTCGTCGGCGGCATTGCCCTCGATGGCATGGCACGCGCCAATGTCGCGGCCGATCTCTTAGCCTCCAAGTGGCTTCAGGGCGTGGGATACCTGGCCAGCGCACGTACAGCGGTGTTGGAATCACGCGACTTCGAGGTCAAGCACAGCCGCTCCGAGGATCGCAGCTACCATGCGGAATACGAGGACAAGATGGCCAATGCGGCCAAGTCAGCATTGGCGGCCGCGACAGCCTATGAGGGCCTGGTCGCGGGCGAGACCGAACGCGATCTGTTTGCCACTTTCAGCAAGAATTGGACTGCCTATCAGCAGGCGCAGCAGAAGGTTGTAGCCCTTGGGCGCGACAAGAAGACACAAGACGCGGCTGAAATCAGCGATGGCCTGGCCAGTATGGCCATCGACGAAGTGAGCAATTCCCTGGATGCACTGACGAAATACAATTTCATTGGCGGCAAGACCGCGGCCGAACAAGCGGGGGCGGTGTATTCGCGGGCGAAGGGGGTGGTCCTCGGGCTGCTGGGCGCCGCCTTGGTGCTCGGCGTGCTGCTTGCCTATGGCATCACGCGCACATTGCTCAGCCAGCTAGGAGGCGAACCGCGCGCGGCCGCCGAGATTGCGCTAGCCGTGGCCGGCGGCAATCTGACCACACCGATTCCGCTCAAGTCAGGCGATGCCAGCAGTCTGATGGCCCAGTTGGCTGCGATGCAGCGCGGACTCGCCAGCACGGTCACCTCCGTGCGGCACGGATCGGAGAGCGTTGCTGCGGCCTGCCAACAGATTGCCTCGGGCAACGCCGACCTGTCGCAACGCACCGAGGACCAGGCGAGTTCGCTGGAGGAGACGGCATCCTCGTTGGAAGAACTCACCAGTACGGTCAAGCAAAATGCAGAGAACGCGCGGCAGGCGAATGAATTGGCGCTGGGTGCGAGCGCCGTGGCGACCAAGGGCGGCCAGGTGGTCAGCGAAGTCGTAACCACCATGAGCTCGATCAACGAGAGCTCCAAGAAGATCGTAGACATCATCGGCGTGATCGACGGCATTGCCTTCCAGACCAACATCCTGGCCCTGAACGCCGCGGTGGAAGCAGCACGCGCCGGAGAACAGGGCCGGGGCTTTGCCGTGGTGGCAAGTGAGGTGAGAAATCTGGCACAGCGCAGTGCAGCGGCAGCCAAGGAAATCAAGGCACTGATTGGCGACTCGGTGGAAAGAGTAGGAGCGGGCACCAAACTCGTGGACGAAGCGGGAAAGACCATGGAAGAAATCGTGAACTCGGTAAAGCAGGTCACAGCCATCATGAGCGAGATCACGGCGGCCAGTCAGGAACAGAGTGCGGGCATCGATCAGGTGAACCAGGCGATCACGCAGATGGACGAAGGGACGCATCGAAACGCGACCCTGGTGGAAGAGGCAGCGGCAGCGGCTGAATTATTGGAAGAGGAAGCACAGAGCCTGCAGGCGGCAGTGGCCATCTTCAATATTGGAGGTTCACACACCGCAGTGGTGCGCAGCCAGCCCGCAGCCAAAAAGACCGAGCGGCCAATACTCTCGACACCGAACCGCAGTGCGCCCAGCAGACCTGCCCATGCAGCACCTCGGCTAACGGCCAAACCCACAAGAGCCCAACCAGCCGCGCAGACGGCCAAGGCCGCTCCGACCGGCAGCAGCGAAGAGCAGTGGGAAGAGTTTTAGGGTTCAGGGTGAACATGGAAGATGGGTGACATATGAAAGGAAGCAGCCATGCGTAGCAATATGCCGGTAACGAATGACGAATATGTTCTACCCGACGGCGAAGTTATTATTTCCCGTACCGATATCAAAGGCCGCGTGACCTACGTCAATGAGTCTTTCGTCCAGAGCTCGGGTTTTTCGCGCGAAGAGGTGATGGGCAAGGCGCACAACATCGTGCGCCATCCGGACATGCCGCCAGTCGCGTTCGAGGATTTATGGAACACCATAAAACAGGGTGAGCCGTGGTCGGCGCTGGTGAAGAACCGGCGCAAGGACGGCGGTTTCTACTGGGTTCGTGCGAACGTGACACCGATGGTGGAGAACGGCCAAATCAGTGGTTTCATGTCTGTGCGCACCAAGCCAGGCCGCGCTGAAGTGGTTGCGGCGGAAGAACTCTACCGCAAGATGCGCGACGGACAGGCGCACGGCGTCATGCTCAAGGGCGGCGAAATCCAACGCCTGGGTGTGCTTGGCTTGTTGCAACGCGTGAGGCATATTTCTTTGGGTGCGCGCAGCTTGTGGACGGCGGGCGGCTTCGCCGCTCTGTACGCCATGATCTGCGCTCTGGCGCTCGCCGCGCCGGTCAAGGGAGTGACGGCGATCGCGCTGTCCGGTGGACTTGGCGCCCTGCTATCAATCATCTGGGGCATGCGCTTGACGAGCAGACTCTCGGCGCCTCTGGCCGCGGCGATTGCCGTGGCACGGCGGGCCGCCGGCGGCGACGCATCGCTACAGTTTCCAGAGAAGGGCGATCCCGAGCTGGTGCACTTGTTTCGCATGCTCGACCAGATGAACGGCAAGATGGTTGGGGTGCTGAAAGACGTGCACGTGAGCATGTCCACCGTGAATGATGCGGCCGGTGAAATCGCGGCTGGCAATCTCGACCTGTCGCAACGCACCGAGGAGCAGGCGGCGAGTCTGCAAGAGACGGCATCCTCCATGGAGGAACTGACCTCGACGGTGAAGCAGAATGCCGAAAATGCGAGACAGGCCAATCATCTGGCCTTGGGCGCGAGTTCGGTGGCGGTCAAGGGTGGCAACGTCGTCGGTAATGTCGTGGGCACCATGTCTTCGATCAACGAAAGCTCGAAGAAGATCGTGGACATCATCAGCGTGATCGACGGCATCGCTTTTCAGACCAACATCCTCGCGCTCAACGCGGCGGTGGAGGCGGCACGCGCAGGCGAGCAGGGGCGCGGATTTGCCGTGGTGGCTACCGAAGTGCGCAATCTCGCCCAGCGCAGCGCGGCGGCAGCCAAAGAGATCAAGACGCTGATCGGCGACTCGGTGGAAAAGGTCGGCATTGGAACAAAACTGGTAGATGACGCCGGCAAGACGATGGAAGAGATCGTGGAGTCGGTGAAGCGGGTGACTGACATCATGAGCGAGATCACGGCGGCGAGCGAGGAGCAAAGCCATGGCATCGAGCAGGTAAATCAGGCAATCGCGCAGATGGATCAAGTGACGCAGCAGAACGCGGGCTTGGTCGAGGAGGCTGCAGCGGCGGCAGAATTGCTGCGCTCGCAGGTGCGCATTGTCGATGAGGCCATGGTTGCGTTCCGGCTGGGTCAGGACAGGAAGCCCGCGGCTGGCATGGCGCGGGCTGCGCCAGTGATGCGCGCTCTGGCGCACGAGGCTGCTTAGCGCGGGGTGACCCCGGACATCGGACTAGAACAGTTCGATGTCGCCCGTTACCGGTTTCTTGAGCACGCTGGCAATGTAGCTGTTTTCCTGACTGGAGATCATGTTGTTGTGCAAGGAGCGCAGGCGTTTGACTTTGGCCTTGCCGGTGGCTGGAAAGTAAAGTGTCATTCGCGGAAAGTTGTCGCCGACATCCTCAGCCACCAGTCGAAGTTTCTCGGTCTTGAGATATTCCCGCACAAAGACGATGTTGCGCATGCCGACATCGGTCATGTTGGCCAGAATACGACCGCCGCCAAAGATTTTTACCTCAAGATTTTGCCTCAGCCCGCCATTGCGCAGGATGCCATTGATCAGATGTTCCATGGCGAAATTGCCATAGCGGGTTCCGGTGCTGAGTCCGGCAGCTTTCCATGAATCAGACTCGGTGCCGGATGAGGCGGGGAGCATGAAGTGATTCATGCCGCCGATGCCGGAAACCCGGTCGCGGATGCATGCTGCGATGCATGAGCCCAGCGTTGTCGAGACAGCCTCGTCGCCTTTGGTCACATAGTATTCGCCGGGCAGGATGCGAGCCGTGTAGAACTCCTGGCTGTCGCTCCAGGTGCGCCGAATATGCTCGAAACCAGGCAGTGCAGGGGGAAGTGGAGGGCGCATGCTGGTTTCAGAATCTGGTCGAGGAAGGATGCTTAGTGCTTGGCGGTAAACAGCCGCTCGACTTCGATGATGGCAGCCTGCGTCTCGCGCACGGCCGCTTCTATGCAATCCTGCGTCAACCCGGTGATTTCCCAAGCGGCGGCGTCAATCGGTTGCACGTCGAGCGGGTCGATGGTGTCGAGCTCGGCCATGACGGCAAGCGTATTGGCCACATGGATCAAGGCCGTTTCCCGGCGGTGATGCTGGCAACTGGCAAGATCGTGATGGTGTGCGATGCATTCCTCGAGCAGGCCGGGGAGGTGCCACTCTTTGGCCAGTGCCCCACCCACTTCGCTGTGATCGAAACCCATGACCTGCTGCTCGGCCTGATGTACCTGGATCTCCTCGGCGCTGTCGAGCACCATCAGCAGGGCTTCTTTGGCCTGCGCTGGCAGGCGGTTGAAGATGATGAGCTCACCGATGTCGTGCAGCAGACCCGCAGTGAAGAGGGCGTCGGGGTCACAGCGCCCAATCAGTTTGGCGAGGTGGCGGGCGGCCAGCGCACACAGCAGACTATGCCGCCAAAAATTCTGCATCGAGACGAGTTCGTTGGGCAAGCCTTCAAAACTGCTGGCCACCGACATCGATAGGGCGAGATTGCGAATCTGGGCTGTTCCGATGATGGAGACTGCTTTGGTGACAGACTCGACGGCAGACGGAAATTGGTAGAGCGCGCTGTTGGCAACTCGCAGCAGGCGCAGTGTGAAGGATGGATCCTGGCTGACCGCTCTGGCGATGTCGTTCGATGAACTCCGGGGATCATCGATCAGCCGGCCGATCTCGACATAGACATGCGGCAAGGTCACCAGGCCGCGGATATCCTTGATAAGCTCGTCAGCGGTGCTCATGGCGTTTTCAGCTTCCTTGCGAAACAATTCGGGATCAGCGCGAGGCCTGGCATTAGCATGCTACTTTGATAGTACCCGGCGTATCGTGTCGCTCAACTCCTGAGCTACAAACTTGGCAACATAAGCGTCGGCACCCACCCCCTTGACATGGGCCTCGTTGGTTGCACCGGTGAGCGAGGAATGGATGATGACCGGTATGGAATTGAACCGTGCGTCGTCCTTGATATTGCGCGTCAGGGTAAAGCCATCCATCTCCGGCATCTCCAGATCGGTCAATACCAGGGCCACTCTATCGTGTGCCGTCTTGCCTTCGGCCACGGCTTCGGCAGAAATTGCCTGCAGACGGTCCCAGGCTTCCTTGCCTGTCTTGGTCATGATGTAAGGCACTCCCATGGCCTTGAGGCCCTCTTCGATCATCAAGCGGGCCACTGCTGAATCGTCCGCCGCCAAAATGGATTTGCCAGCGGGTAACTGAACTTCGGTTACCGCGGTGCCGTCCGGAATCGCATGATGGTCTGACGGAAACACGTTGCTCAGAATTTGTTCCACATCCAGCACGACGGCCAAACGATTGCTGTCGACGTCGGCCTCGAGTCGGGCGAAACTGGTTACGAGATCGCCGCCCGAGCCCTCCGCCGAAAGGACCTGCTTCCATTCGAGCCGAACGATCTCGTGGACCTCCTCCACGGCGAATGCCTGCGTCGTGCGCGCAAACTCTGTGACGATGAGAATGCCCAGGCCGTTTTTTGGAACGCAGCCCACGACAGCAGGCAAATCGATCACCGAGATCATTTCGCCGCGTACATTGGCCACGCCCATCACCGTTGGTGGTGCGCCAACGATGGTGGTGATGTCAGGCATCACCAGGATCTCCCGGACCTTGAAAACATTGATCCCAAACCATTCACGCTGCTGGGTTCCAGGTGCCTCGCCCAGACGAAAAAGCAGCAGTTCAAACATGCTGTTGGCGGCCAAGTTGGTCCGTTCGTCAATTTCCCGGTTTTCTGTATTCATCGGCTTCTATGTCTTGTCAAAACTTGAAATGAAAAACGCCTGAGGCCCGCCAAGTTCATCACTGCCGGGCAACGTCTTCCCATAGTATCGGCACCTTTTCCAGTTTCTGGTGCTCTGTCTTTGGCAAAAGGGAAGTTTCGATCTTCTTTTGAAATTGCCATCGCCGGTGTTCTCACCGTGCTGTGAAGCCGACTCACCTGAAACGCCAGGTGATTCCACAGGTGATGCCGGTGTTGCTGGTGCTGCTGTCGTCCCTGCGATTGATGAAACCGAAGGCGATGTCCAAATCCTTGTCGGGCGAGTAGATGGCGCCGATTTCGATGAACCTTGTGAAGGTCTGCATATTCGAAGCCGATTCGCGTGTGTTGCCCATGTCCAGCGCCAGCTTCCATTGATCATTGACTTGCCAGACCGGTGCCAGCGACGCACGAAGCAGCGTGACATCCGGGTTGTCCAGGGTGTCGCTGTAACGAACCTGGCCGCTGGCAAGATTGACGAGAATGGCGCCAAAGCTGGTTTCCTGCATGAGGATGGCTGTCAGCATGTAGTAGCCCCTGCCATTGCCCAGTCCAGCGGCTTCGCGGTCCGGATTGACCGGCAGGCCCAGTTCGGCCTTCATCGCCAGACTGGTCTTGCTGGTTTCGTTTTCATGGAAACGCCACTTCAAGCCGACCGACGGATTGCCGTTGCCACTGATGAACTCAGTGCCAAGCGCATCGGAATTGAGATGCGTATGGTTGACGCCCAGCCAGATATCGAGGGTCTCGCTCAAACCTCGCGTATAGGTTAGAGGCAGCACGCGCGAGCTGGAAAGCACGCCGCTTTGCTCAATGCGGTCATCACTAAAGGCAAACTCCAGCTGGTTTTGGCCCTGACCCTGCGTACCGGTGTCGTCGGTGACCAGCGGCTGAAAGGCCCAGCTCGAGGGGACGCTCATCGTCAACAGAAGGGCCGCAGCCCAGCAAATTCTTGTCTTGGAAGACATCACAAGACTCCCGTTGTGTTGGTGTCGATTACAGGTGGCCCGGGGCGGCTGGCTGCTTTTTGAACAGGCATCCGGACCGGGTTCGCCACCGAAACGCGCCGATCCGATCCACCGGCTTACTGCGTAAAACGGGTTTGAAGGTGCGCTCTGAACTTAGCGGCCTCAATCTATTTAACTTTAGGTCGATACTCGTAGCTATGAGAAATCGTTCTTATGCGAGGTTCTTTTGACTGCTCCCACTAAAAGTGTCACAGAGGCTGCGCCGGCACGTGCAGCGCGCGCCACAGAACCAGAGGTGATCGGGACCGAGAGTGTTTGGCACCATGTATCTCGTGCGGTGCGGGTACACGTGGGCGCCGCGCTATGTGGCGTTCTGGATCCATGGATTGCCGGGCTGCAGGTGCTTCGCCGGCGTGCCGGTGGTGCGCCAGTGGCTGAAGTGCATGCTGAGGAAGGGCACGCCAGACCCAGGGCAGCACGGCCAGGCGAGCAACACGAGGCAGCGCCGCCAGCGGTTGCGGCACCCAAGCCCAGGCGGCGTCTGCTGACCTTCCTGATCTATATCAGCATATTGCTTGCTGGGGCCCTTGCCGGCGGTGCCGCAGCCTACGAGTTGCTGTCAAGGCTGCTTTCCCGACAGTCGGCTGAAAGTCAGCGTGTTGAGGCGGCCATGGCCAAGCAATCGCTGTCGGTGGCATTGAATCAGAGCAAAATAGATGCCGCCGAATCCGCGCGTTCGGAGGCCGAAAAGAATCTTGTCGAAGCAAGAAAGAAGCAAGCCGAGGCTGAGAAGAAACTTGAAAGTACCGTCAAAGAGTTCAATGCATTGGCAGATAAGCAGAAGAAGCTCGACCAGGTGGGAAGACTGCTGGAGCAGATTCGGGTCACCGAGGCATCTGGCGCGGCGTCGCGCTCGGTTCCCGCTAGTAACAGTGGTGTTTACCGTCCAGAGACGAGGCAAAGTCCGTCCAAAACCAAGGATTGCACGCTGAGTTCTGGAAACATCAAAGCAATGAAGGACTGCGTCGATTCCTTCAACCGCTAGGGAAACGTAGATTCATTCGTCATGCAGTCTCCCGATCTGGGCAAACAGTTTGGCCTCTTCAACGGTTTTGGAAAGATCGCCGAGAGAGCGGGTCAATTCGGCGAGACTGCCGCCGCAACGTGCTGCAACCATCGGTGGCAGTTCTTCGATGACACCGCTGGCCAGCCCCGCAGCCAGGCTCTTGCATATCATGTTCGCGGCAAAAACACAGGCCGACATGGCTGAATCGCAGCGTTCGCCATCGTGGTGAAAGCGAATGCTGTCCGCCAGTGATTTGGGAAATTGCCATCTCTCTGCCAGGATTGCGCCGGCCGTGGCGTGATCGACGCCGATAATTTTCTGCTCCGCCAGGTACAAGGGAATTGCGTTTTTTTTGCTCAAGGTTATCGCCGCGATGCATTCTTCCGGCATAAATTGGGCAAACACGATCTTGCCGAAGTCGTGCAGCAAACCGGCGATATGGCAATCCATCGGATCGGTTCCCATGCCAATCCTGGCGCTTAGCAGTCTGGCGATGCCCGCCACGGCAAGCGAGTGCACCAGGTATCGATGAATATCCAGACCCGCCTTGTTCTCCTTTGGAAGAACGCCAATGGTCGCGATGCTCAGGGCCAGGTTCTTGATGGTGTTGACGCCAAGGTACACCACGGAACGATTGATGGAGGTGATTTGGTTGGGCCAGTTGTAATAGGAGGAGTTAAGCACCCTGAGAATCTTGACCATCATCACCGGGTCGGTCTCAATGACCGAAACCAGCTCTTTCGGTTGGGAATTGATGTCCCGCGTCAACAGCAGAAGTTTTTGCACGCTCTTGGGGAACGCGGGCATCTTTTCCACCGCTTCGCTGATTTTTCGGTTCAATTCGGAAGGGTCGTGCATAAGGTCGCCGGTAGTACGGATGGGCCGTTCAGCCCCATGGCAGCCAGTATCTCACCTTTGCTCACCCATCAAACTACGTACTGACCCTCACCTTACGAGCGCCAGGCTTCCCCCTGGTCAGGGACTGAGCAAATTTTGATTACCGCAGAGAAAGCTTCGCTATTCACTCAACTGAAGGCAGTTGACTCTTGCAAAATGGTTTGGTGAGGGGCTGCCGATTGGCAGCAGGGTTTTGATCAAACCGGCCGACGAGCCGGTTCAGCTTGCCTCAGGGGGAAGAATTTCGATTGCAAAATTAGTCTTAAAGTAAATCGAAGATGCAGTCGTTAAAGGGATGTCCCTATGAATATCACTGAAGCTCGAATACTGGTCGTTGAGGATGATGCTGTCATGTGCACTTATGTCGTGAATACCTTGCGGCGCCTGGGCATTGCAGCAATTCAAACCGCCACCGATGGCGCTGGCGCCCTAAAGAAGATGGACCAATTTAACCCCGATCTGGTGATAACGGATATTCACATGCAACCTGTGGGTGGGCTTGAGGTCGTGCAGGCCATGCGCAAGCACGGGCGCGTCGCCCGCCGCGAGACGCCTGTGATCTTCATGAGCGCAGATTCCAGCTTGGGTACTTTGCAAAATACCTTGCCACTGGGGTCTTCCGGCTACATCGTCAAACCCCCGAGTCTGGAAACCTTGCGCGCCAAAATTGAATTGGCCTTGAATTAGTGCTGGGGACGGGCTAATTGCAACGGAAAACTCATAGTGTCTGATCCCACGGAAAAACCACCCAGTCGCCTGCTTGTCCCCGGGGTCAAGCTGATGGGGCGCCTGGGTGGCGCAGTGAGGTTCTGGATTCTTCATGTGCCCCTGCTGATAGCCATGACCGTTGTCGCGGGGCTCGAATTTGAGCATCTGTTCCAGAACTACCGCGCCACTGCCGCCGGCATTTCTGCGACAGCGCTGTCTGATCAGCTAGCCAACATGGCGATCCCTTTGCAAAACCAGCGCAGCCAGATCGCGCTGATGGAGGCCGGCGATAGTGCAGCAAGAGCCTTAAGCGAGCCCGCTGCACAAAGCCTGAAGACGGCGATCGAGAAGGTCGACGCCCTGGTGAAGGTCGGTGTTTTCCCTGGGCTGGAACCGCGCTGGGCCGCGCAGCGTGGTCTGATTCTGGCGCTTGGCGCAAACGAAGCTTCGAGCGACCGCTCCACGCTGGCGCGGCAAGGTCGAGCTGCGATGTTTGGACTGTTTCAATTGATGGTCTTGGTCGGCAAGGACTCAGGCATTTTGTCGTCGGCCAGCCCGGAAATTCAAGACCATGCTCAATTCTTGATTCTCCGTTTTATCCCTTGGATTGAAGCGCTCGACCTGCTGCGCTTCCATGGCGCAGCCACGCTGGCGCGCAAGGATAAAGATCCGGCGCAGCAGGCCCTCGTCAACCTGGCGGCCGACCTGGTGGCCGAACGCTCCATCCAGTTGACCGACAGCACTGTCTCCCTCAAGCACGGCGCAAATGGTTGTTGTACTGTCTGGGAGACTGCCCTGGCGCAGGGCAAAACCTTTCAGGAGAGCGCCCGCCAACTTACCGACCAGAGCCAGACGGGCAAGTTTCTTGATCTGGCCATACAGGCACGCAACGCTGCCAACCTGGCCCGTCTGGAAACGACCCGGCAGTTGAATCTGCGGCTGCAGGACCAGCTCTTGTCTTTGCGCAACGGGATGATTGCCACGGTGCTGGGCGCGCTGTTGGTGTTCTTGCTGTGGTTGTACTTGCTGAGCAGTTTTTTCAACAGCAATCGGATTGATCGCTCGCACACCGACGCCGCCATCGTCCTGGCCGCCACGGGCGATCTGACCAGCCGGGCCGGTTCGGGCATTGACACTTTGGGCAAATTCGGGCGCCATCTGGAAGTGATGATGACCAAGATGTCAGCCATCGTGGCGAATATTCGAACCGCGGCGGTATTGCTGGGCGATACCGGCAAAAAACTGATCAGTGACACGCGTTCACTGGCCGACCGGGCGCATACCCAAGTCGAGCACCTGCATCAAACTTCCAAAAACGTCAAACGCGTCAGCGATACGGTTGCACGCAACGCCTCCGCATCGCAGGAAATCAGCATGATGACCGACAACTTGCACAAGGAAGCTGAATCGGCCGGCGAACTGATGCAGAAGGCGATGAAAAGCATGGGGCCACTGCAAGCCACTTCGGGGCGTATGAGCGACATCATTGGCACGATTGACGGTATTGCGTTTCAGACCAACCTGCTTGCGCTCAACGCCGCAGTGGAGGCTGCCCACGCCGGTGATCAGGGCCGTGGCTTTGCCGTCGTCGCGGCCGAAGTGCGAAACCTGGCCAAGCGCAGCCAGGCCGCTGCTGCCGAGGTGCGAGACCTGATTGCCGAGTCGGCGAAACGGGTCGACACCACCGTTTCCGAGATCAATCACGTCAATGTGCTGATGGAAAGCCTGGTTTCCGGGATCAGAGAAATCTCCCAGAATGTGACCGTCATGGCCGATGGCAGCGCCGCCCAAAGCGCGGCCTTGGAAGAAGTCGTCAATGCAGTGGGTGATCTGGATGTGCTGACCCAGGAGACCACAGGCTTGATCGAGCGCGCATCAGCGAACTCCGACCGCATGATTGCACGGGCCTCGGCGCTCGAGATATCGGTCGGTGATTTCAAGCTGCGTCAGGCCACGGCGGACGAGGCACGTCAAATGGTGTTCGACGCCATGGTGCATGTTCACCGCGTGGACTACGAGCTTGCTGTCGCCGATTTTCAGAACCCGCACGGTCCATTCATTGACCGCGACCTTTACGTTTTCATATTTGATCGCAAGGGCTTTTACGTCATGCACGGCGCCATGCCGTCGCGTGACGGGGTCCACCTGCGGGAGATACCGGGGCTTGATGCGGACAAGCTGGTTGCTGATGCCTGGGCCACCTGCGACGAGGAACAGGGTGGCTGGGTGGCTTATTCCATTACCAATCCGCTTACCGGTGAAGTGCAGGCCAAGTCCTCGTACGTCGTGCCGCTCGACGAAGATCGCCTGCTGGGCTGCGGCTGTTATCTGAACTCTGAGTGGCTGGACCTCTAGAACATGAGCCAACACGCCCAAGTCATTTCAGCGAGAGCCGTGCCGCATTCGATGCAGGGGCCTTTGGTGACCTTGTGCACGGCAGTGTTGCCGGTCTGGGCTCGCCATCTGGCGGCGTCGCGCAGTCAGTCGGAGGAGGCGGTCACGGAGATGCTGTC
>CAIYMN010000110.1 GCA_903927295.1 uncultured beta proteobacterium
GACCACCTGATCGGCCACTTCGGCACGGGTGTCGTTGGCACGCACGATGGCGCCCAGACCGGCCGCAGTGCCGATGGCCGCCAGGCCAGCCACACCGGCGCCGGCGATAAATACCTTGGCAGGCTGAACCTTGCCCGCAGCCGTAATCTGGCCGTTGAAGAAGCGGCCAAAAGCGTTGGCAGCCTCAATGACGGCACGGTAACCGGCGACACCCGCCTGGGACGTCAGCGCGTCCATCTTCTGGGCACGGCTCAGCATGCGCGGCAGCGCATCGATGGCCAGCACGGTCGCCTTCTTGGCCGTGAGTTGTTGCATCAGTTCCGGGTTTTGTGCCGGCCAGATGAAACCAATCAGGATGCCGCCTTCGCGCATCATGTCAACTTCGGCCGGGGTCGGAACGCAGACCTTGAACACGATGTCGGAAGTAGCCCAGAGCGCAGCAGCGCTGTCGACGATCTGCGCGCCGGCTGCCCGATAGGAGTCGTCTGAGCAGTTCGCTGCGTCACCCGCGCCGGTTTCGACCGAAACGGCGAAGCCGAGCTTGATCAGCTTTTCGACCACTTCCGGTACGGTGGCTACACGTTTTTCGCCTGGAAATATTTCGCGCGGCACGCCGATGCGCTGTCCCGCCTTGCTTGTCTCGGGGGCAACGGCGGCCGGGGTGGTTCCCGATGTCGTCCCATTAGGTACGCCAGTTTGCATGAAGCAACTCCTCAACTTGAATTTTGCACAGTAGTGCCGCGCCTACCCGAGACCAGACCCCGGGGAAACACTGCGACGCGAAGCTTAACTGAATTTGTCACCCTTGCGACCCGGGTGATGCATGACGTGGATCAATGAAACGGCAATCTCTAGTCCGCCTTGATCTGGGCGCGCCGCACGATATCTTTCCAGATTTTCTGCTCGCGACCAATGAAGGCGGCGAACTCGGACGACGGCCCGCCGCCGCTGATCGCGTTGTCGTTGGCGAAGCGCTCGGTAACTGCGCTGGATTTGAGCGCCTTGAGCGACTCCTCCTGAATCCGCTTGACGATGTCAGACGGCGTTCCAGCCGGCGCCAGAATGCCGTACCACTGCGAAGTCTCGAAGTCCTTGTAGCCCATTTCTGCCACCGTCGGGACATCCGGCAACTGGGAAATGCGCTGCTGCGTGCCCACGGCGATGGCGCGCAGACGCCCACTCTTGATGTGGGCAGACAAAGCCGGCAAGCCGGCGGACGACGCCTGTGTGCGCCCTGCCAGCAAATCGGTCAGTTGCGGACCGGTACCCCGGTACGGGATATGGGTAATGAACATGCCAGTGACCAGTTTCAGGTATTCCATGGCCAGATGGCCCGCGCTGGCGTTACCGGCCGAGCCGTAGTTAAGCCGACCAGGATTCTTTTTCGCATAGGCGACGAACTCGCTGAAATTCTTTGCCGGCACATCGGCATGGACCACAAAGACATTGGGCACCTTGGCCAACAGGGTCACGGGAATGAAATCCTTGTCAACGTCGTAGGGCTGGTTCTTCAGCATGTAAGGGTTGACCGCCAGCGTTCCGACGTGACCCAGAATGATGGTGTGGCCATCCGCCGCCGCCTTGGCCACGTCCATCATGGCAACCACTCCGGCGCCGCCCGGCTTGTTTTCCACGTAGACATTCTGTCCGAGTTGTTTGGTCAGTTCCGCGGCCACCGAGCGCGCCACGATCTCAGAGGTACCGCCAGGCGCGAAGGGCACGACAAAGCGAATCGGTTTGGCGGGCCAGGCAGTCTGCGCAAGCGAGGGTGCCATGGCCATGCTGAGGCCTGCTGCACCGGTGGCGAGCAGCAACTGGCGACGCTGGATGAGGGGATTTGTATTCATGGAACTTCCTTCTATTTCAAGTTGAGGACGGAGCAAGCTCACTTGCTTGTTCCGTCCCACAAGGTTTCAGAATTGATACCGGCGCAAACCGCCATCTACAGCAATCACGGTGCCGGTGATGTAACTGGCCAGGGGCGAGGCCAGGAAGCACACCAGATGGGCGAGTTCCTCGGGCTCGCCGTAGCGTCCGACCGGGATCTCGTTATCCGACTGCCATTGACGGTACTCCGGTGTGTAGTTGCGCAATATCTGCTCCGATAGTATGCGCCCCGGCGGCACGCAGTTCACGGTGATGCCATGCTTGCCCACCATGCGACTCAGGCCCTTGGCCCAGCTGTGAATGCCGGCCTTGGCACAAAATGCGCCGTTCACATGTTCCGGTTCGCTCTTGCCCGTGATGTTGATGATGCGGCCCCACTTGCGCTCCATCATCTGGTCCAGCAGGGCGTCGGCCACCTGGCGCGGGCGGTGGAAATTGAGTGTCATGGCCTCCTGCCAGCGCTCCTCGCTGACATGCAGGTCGGTAAAGCTGCGCGAGCCACCGGCGTTGTTCACCAGAATGTCAACATGGCCCAAGCCGGTCATGGCCGCTGCCGTGAGACGCTGCGCCGCATCCTCGGCGTACAGGTCCGACTCGATGATCACGGGGCGCTGTCCCCCCGCAGCCACGATCTGGTCAGCCACCTCCGACAGCAGGTTGACGCGCCGCGCCGAAATGGCGACGTGCACACCCTCGGCTGCCAGCGCCACCGCGATGCTGCGCCCGATACCGGTGCTGGCGCCGGTGACCAGTGCCGTCTTGTCTTTAAGCTGTAAATCCATATTGATTCCTTTGCGACTATTTTGAGTTCCGAAATTCGCCACACCGAGTTTTTTGCATAGGTGGTTTACTGTCATGCCGGACTTGATCCGGCATCCATGGATTGCGCATCACTGGATCCCGGATCGAGTCCGGGATGACAAAGCCAGGGTCCGAGAGGACAAAGCCGGGGTCCGGGGTGACAAACATCAGTCCGACCCAAGTTTCAGCCGATCCGGTTGGCGCCGCTCTATCGACCACTTGAGCAGAGCGGCACCACGAAAGATGCCGTGCGCGAACTTGCCGTAGGGCAGCGTCAGAAACAGTGCCATCACCACACCCAGATGCATTGCCAGCAGCAGTGGCATGTCACCCGTGCTGCGCGCCAGCCACAGGGCCAGCCCACTGGCGCTGCTGAAAAACAGCAATGCGATGAAGCCCCGGTCCATGTCCTTTTGCGCCGCGTCGCCGTGCAGCGGGTGCCGACGCAGGTTCAGGGCAAACAGTCCGGCGCTACCGATCAGCAATGCGACTCCACCGAGCACACCCAGCAACTTGGGAAGACTCGGCAACTCATAGGGCGCGTCCCACCCCAGCATGTAATGGTAGAGCGTGGCCACCGCCGTGGCAGCAAAGCACAGGACAAATCCGCAAGCGGTCAGGTGATGGAGGCGCCGGCGCCAAAGCGTCCAGCCATCGTCCTTGTTGTTGCAGCCCTCGCCGTGGCCACCATCGAGGTATTTCAGGCTCAGGGCGTTGAGGCTGGCTTCCCGCACCGCGACACCTGACATGGTGCTCGCGCCCGGATCGGACGATGATGGTGTGATCTCGCGCCAGAAACGGCGCAGCCCCAGCGCCAGCGCCAGCACCGCAAAAAGAAACACCGGGGCAAACAGGCCAACCAGCAGACCGTGGGGAAGAATGGCATAAAAGCTCGCTGCAGGTGCCGCCCGCCCGCTAGCGCCGCTGCCACCCAGCACCAGCATCATGAACAGCGCCAGCGCCGCCGCCAGAGCCAGCGCGAGCGTCAGGCCGTTGCGCCGGTAAAGCGCGCCCAGCGCTGCCGGCCAGGCATAGTCCGAGTAGGTCTGAAGCCTGACCTTGGCCATGGCTTGCGGCACATTCACGGCAAACTCGTGCGGCGGTGCGTACTGGCAGGCGTGCAGGCAGGCACCGCAGTTGTGACACAGGTTGGCCAGGTAGTGAACATCGGCCTTACCAAACTCGATTCGCCGTGTCATCGCCGGAAAAACGGCGCAAAAACCCTCGCAATAGCGGCAGGCGTTGCAGATCTGCATTTGCCGCGCCACTTCGGTCTCGCTCACGCCGAGGTCGATTCCAGCGGCCAGAGCACGCGCTTGGTCGGTCAGCGACTCAAGCGTTTGCATGATTTAAACCTGACCTGGAGGCCGCGCGCGCCGCTTGCGTGCCTGCGATGCGGCCAAAGGCAGTGCCAATCGACATGCCAACACCGGCCGTATAGCCCTTCCCCAGCACATTGCCGGCCATCATCTCCCCGGCGACAAAGAGGTTCTCACTTGGCTTGCCGTCAAAGCGCACAGCACTGCTGGCGTCGGTCTTCAGGCCCAGGTAGGTGAACGTGACACCAGGTTTCAGCGCGTAAGCGAAGAACGGTGCTGTGTCGATAGTGCGTGCCCAATGCGTCTTGGCTGGCGTCAAGCCGGCGGTGCAACAGTTATCGAGCACGGTGTGATCAAAGCTGCCCGGCTGGCAGGCTGCGTTGTAATTGTTCAACGTTGCCATAAAGCGCTCACTGTCGAGCCCGAGTTTTTGTGCCAGCTCGGGCAGGCTGTCGGCGCGAATACCGGGAAACACCGGCGGCATGAAGCGCCCTAGTGCCTTGGCATCGATGACGGAATAGGCCAATTGCCCGCTCTGCTGAGCCACCAGACGACCCCAGATGGCGTAGCGCTTGGGCCAGAAGTCTTCGCCTTCGTCGTAAAAGCGCTGGCCGTTGCGGTTCACGACGACCCCCAGAGAAACACAGTCAATGCGGGTGCAAATGCCGCCGTCGTACAAGGGAGCGCGGGCATCGATCGCCACCATATGGGCCTGCGTCGCGTCCCCAATCGCATCCGCGCCGGCTCGCAGTAACTCCTCCAGCATCAAGCCCGTGTTGTAGCGCGTGCCGCGGATCAGGAAGTTGTCAGCCGGCCACTCTCCGTGCTCGTTCTGACCCCAGGCCACACGCAGCCATTCGCGGTTCGACTCGAAGCCGCCAGCCGCCAGCACGCAGGCTTTGGCGCTGAAGCGCTTGACTCCAACCCAGGCCGCAACAAAGCGGCCGTGCTCGATCTCGATCCGGTCCACGGCGGCGTCGTAGCGGATCGCCACACCCAGCCTTTCGGCGCTACGGTAATAGGCGTTGACCAGTGCCTTGCCGCCGCCCATGAAGAAGGCGTTCGTGCGCGACAGGTGCAGCGTGCCCGACAGCGATGGCTGGAAGTGCACGCCGTGCCGGCGCATCCAGTCACGGCAGTTGCCTGATGCCCGAATGGTCAGGCGTGCCAGCGCTTCATCGGTCTGGCCGCCAGTGACCTTGAGCAGGTCCTGCCAGTATTCCTCTTCCGGGTAGGCGTCGGTCAGGACATCCTGCGGGGCGTCGTGCATGCAGCGCAGGTTGCGCGTGTGCGCCGAATTGCCGCCGCGCCACTCGCGCGGCGCCGCTTCCAGCAGCAACACGCTGGCGCCGGCCTCGCGCGCCATCAGCGCGGCGCACAGCGCGGCGTTACCGCCACCGATCACCAATACATCCAGACTCACATCAACCTCATCGCCCTTTTTGCCATACCGGACTGTAGACTACACACCACACTGCAGGCCAAGGATAATCCCACTGATATGAACAGGCAGGGTACAGGTCACAAGGTCGTCGTCGGCTTGAGCGGAGGTGTCGACTCGGCGGTGACGGCCTGGCTGCTCAAGGAGCAGGGTTACGAGGTTGTCGGCATCTTCATGAAGAACTGGGAAGGCGACGATGATTCCGAGTACTGCTCGTCGAACATTGATTTTGTGGACGCTGCCGCCGTCGCCGATGTGATCGGGATCGAGATCGAACACGTCAACTTTGCCGCAGAGTACCGTGACCGCGTCTTTGCCGAGTTCCTGCGCGAGTACCAGGCCGGACGCACACCCAACCCCGACGTTCTGTGCAACGCCGAGATCAAGTTCAAGGCCTTTCTGGATCACGCCCTGCGACTCGGTGCACACCGCATCGCAACAGGACACTACGCCCGCGTACGCCAGAACGCGCAGACGCAAAAGTACGAATTGCTCAAGGGTCTGGATCCGGCCAAGGACCAGAGCTATTTTCTGCACCGCCTCCAGCAGGACCAGTTATCCAGAACGCTCTTCCCCTTGGGCGAATTGCACAAGACGGAAGTGCGGCGTATCGCTGCCGAAATTGGCCTGCCCAACGCGAAAAAGAAAGACTCGACCGGCATCTGCTTCATTGGCGAGCGACCGTTTCGTGATTTTCTGAACCGCTATATCGCCCACCAGCCGGGCCCGATCAAGGACGACAAGGGACGCACGGTCGGCGAACACGTTGGCCTGAGTTTTTACAC
>CAIYMN010000111.1 GCA_903927295.1 uncultured beta proteobacterium
AAAGCAAAGTTGATCAGGTTGAATTCGTCAAGCATCAGGCCATGGCGGCTCATCTTCTCTTTCAGAAGCACGGCAATGGCATCACGCACCTCGGTTCGCCGCGTGATCAGTTCTTCTGCCGTAAAGCGTGCAGTTACCGCCTTGACCGACTCGTGGGTCGCGGGCAGGATGATTCGCTCAGCGAGGATGTTGACGGATGGTCCGACATTCTTGAAAGCCTCCACTGCAAACTGAGGCTGCAGGTGATAGTTGATAGCCACCTTGGTGTGCACCGATTGCAGGTCTTTGGAAGCAGCGTCTCCCTCACCTTCACCATTTTGAATCTGTACATTCATCAGGTGCATGGTTTGGGCGATCGGCCAGCGAAAATGCAAGCCAGGTTCGTATAGCGCGTCGCGCGCATCACCAAAGGTGGTCATGACACCCCGGTTCCCCGCTGGAACCACTGCGACGGGAGCCAGGATGGAAATCACTATCGCGGCTCCGGCCAAAAGGAGCCCCTTCTTTGCCCAGGTTCTTCCCGCGTCATCCATCACGAACCGATTGAAAATTGACATTGCATCTCCTTGTGCACCGCTATGGCGTCGGCGCTGAATTATGTGCTACCAGTCGCACTCCACGACTTTACTGCTTGTGCGACTGCCGATGGTGGTGATCGTATTCCCCCTGGAAATCCAGTCGTGGCTCACAGAATGCACTAGACTCGCGCTTTCTCCCTGCTTCACTTTGGAGCGGTCATCTTTTCCACCTCATCATGACATCCTGCACCCTCTACGGCACCCTACGCAGACTGTTGCTTGTGGGAGCGCTCGCCATGTCGCTGCCAACATTTGCCGCCGATTCAATCGACGTGGACACGAACAAAGCGCTCTCCGATTCGGTGGTGAAGATATTTGCGACACGCGTCAATCCAGACACTTTCAAACCATGGAACAAGCAGTCGCCATCCAATGTGACCGGTTCCGGTGTGGTGATAGAGGGCAAGCGGATATTGACCAACGCGCATGTGGCTTTGTATGCAAGCGAAATCCAGGTCCAGGCCAACGAGGCCGGCGACAAATTGGCCGCGACGGTGGAGTTCATTGCACCGGGTATCGACCTGGCCATTCTGAAGCTCGAAGACGAGGGCTTCTTCAAGAGCCACACTCCCATGCCCCGTGCAACCACGTTACCTAGCATCAAAGATGCCGTCCTGGCGTATGGCTTCCCGGCAGGTGGCGACTCACAATCGATCACCAAAGGCATTGTTTCGCGGATTGAGTTCGCGGGATACAAACATCAGGTTTCTGGGTTGCGGATTCAGGTGGATGCAGCCATCAATCCAGGAAACAGTGGCGGGCCGGTGGTGGCAGGCGACAAGATGATCGGCCTGATCTTCTCCAATATTCCCAGCGCACAGAACATAGGCTACATCATTCCCAACGAAGAGATTGAGCTGTTCCTGAAAGACATCGCCGATGGCCGTTACGATGGAAAACCTGCGATCTTCGACACCTTTCAGACTCTGGAGAACCCGGCGCTACGCGCATTCTTGAAACTCGATAAAGACGCCAAGGGCCTGGTTGTATCCCAACCCGTGCGGCCAGATTCAGACTACCCGCTCAGGAAATGGGATGTGGTGACTCATATTGGCGGCACCCCTGTGGATGCGCAGGGCATGGTCACTGTGAGCGGCGGTCTGCGCGTCAGGATGCAATATCTGGTGCAAAAAGTGGCGAAGAATGGGTTGGTGCCCTTGACCGTACTGCGTGCAGGCGAGGCGATGTCCCTGCAGCTACCTGTGGTGAGTGGCGTTGCCAAGTTGATACCTGAACTCGCAGGCACTTACCCGCCTTACTTCATTTACGGTCCGATGGTCCTGACCAAGGTCACTGCGGACATGCTGCCTGGGTACCAGGCGACAGTGCCATCCAACGCTGGCACGATCAACGCCTTGGTGAACTGGAGCCTGACGGGCAACCCCCTGGTCACGCAGCGCGGCGACAATGCGAGCGCAGAAAAAGAAGAGTTGGTCGTGGTCTCCGCTCCATTCTTCCCGCACAAAGTAGCTACTGGTTACGGCAACCTGGCATTTCGCGTCATCAAATCGGTCAATGGCACGCCCGTGCGAAGCCTCGCACATCTGGTGGCGCTGCTGCGAGACATGAAAGACGAGTTTGTTGCTTTTGACATCGAAATGAAGGGTGGTGAAGGGGTCGTTTTCCGTCACAAGGACATTTTGGCAGCCACTGAAGAAGTCCTGACCAGCAACAGCATCCGATCGCAAGGGTCGGAACTTCTCATGAAGGTGTGGCGAGGCCAGGATAGATAGACGAAGTCAGCGACTTCTCCCCAAAGGCGACCGTCTTTGGATCATGAGCTCAATCAGGGAATGCAGCTGCGCGTTTCCTGATTTAGCTTTTGCGCAACCTTCAGCGATCGCCACTTTTCTTCCGGCTTCATTCGAACAAACTAAATGCTAGACTAGATTTCAAGCGGACATATCCATGGTCCTTTGGAGCCTTTTATCGATACCGAACTGCTAAAGGAATTGCGCATTGACGGAGCACATCGCGAGAGCCTCGATGCGGGCGGAATACCGCGATGGGTCCTTGCTTTGGGCGTTGCCGGGCTTTTGCTGGCGCTCTCGGCAGCCCTGATCTGGTGGTACCTGGCGAGCAACCGACCTGTTTCAGTGCAGATTGCTGTAGTGCGTGCCAATGGCCAGGACGCGACAGGGGATGCAGTGTTGCAGGCCACGGGCTATGTGACGGCACGTCGTGCGGCCACGGTCTCAGCCCAGATTACCGGCACCCTGACCGAAGTTCTGATTGATGAGGGCTTTCGCGTAAAGAAGGGCCAAGTGCTGGCCCGACTCGATGACAGTGCCCTTCGAGCCGGCCTGGCCGCAGCCGAGGCGCAGGCACGGGCCTCGCAGGCAGCCGTCGCTCAGTTGCGTGCCCAGCTGGCCCAGGCCGAGGCAGATGCACGTCGTCAGGCCGAGTTGGGGGCTACGGGTATGGCTACGCGACAAGCTCAGGAGCAGACAGCAACAGCCGTGCGAGCCTATGCCGCCCAGCTCGACGCAGCCAATCGTCAATCCGAGGTCGCGCAGGCGCAGGTCAGTATTGCGCGGGTCAATTTCGACTATGCCACGGTGCGCTCACCTTTTGACGGAGTCGTTACAGCGCGCTCGGCTCAAGTCGGTGAAATCATTTCCCCGCTCTCGGCCGGGGGTGGCTTCACGCGCACCGGCGTGGGCACCATCGTTGACATGGATTCGCTGGAAGTAGCAGTGGATGTCAACGAGGCTTATATCGCCCAAGTCAAGTCAGACATGCCCTGCGAAGCAGTGCTCGACGCCTATCCCAACTGGAAGATTCCGGCCCATGTGGTTGCGGTCATTCCGAGTGCGGATCGCGGCAAGGCCACGGTCAAGGTGCGCGTGGCGCTCGACCAGAAGGATGTCCGTGTGCTGCCCGACATGGGCGTGCGCGTGAGCTTCCTTTCGGCAAGACCGAAGGTGCAAGCCGTACCGGTGCCCGGCGTGCTGCTGCCGCCAGCTGCTTTGGCGCAGCGCCATGGCGGCGAAGTGGTTTTCGTCGTGCGTGACGGCAAGGCGACCCAAAATGCGGTCAAATTCGGCTCCGATGTGGGTAAGTTCAAGCTGGTCACCGAAGGGCTGAAAGCAGGTGAAACTGTCATTTTGTCGCCGTCGGCCGAGCTAAAGGATGGTTCAACCGTTGTGAGCAAGGAATGAGCATGAGTGCATTGATTGAAATCCGTGATCTCTCCAAGGTCTACAGCCGCGGCAAGCAGAAGGTGGAGGTCTTGCACAGTATCAACCTCGACGTCAATCAAGGTGACTTCCTCGCGCTGATGGGTCCGTCGGGATCAGGCAAGACAACGCTGCTGAACCTGATCGGTGGACTCGATGCGCCCAGTGGCGGCGCCATTACCGTGGGAGGCGAGCGCATCGACCAGCTCTCCGGTGCTGCGCTGGCCAAGTGGCGCGCGTCCAAAGTAGGCTTCGTGTTCCAGTTCTACAACTTGATGCCTATGCTCTCGGCGCAAAGGAATGTAGAGCTGCCGCTGCTGCTGACCAAGCTCTCGGCCGCCGAGCGCAGGAAGCGCGCGTCCATCGCCTTGCAACTGGTGGGTCTTTCCGACCGTGCCACGCACAAGCCCACCGAGCTGTCGGGCGGCCAGCAGCAGCGCGTGTCCATCGCGCGGGCCATCGTTTCAGACCCGGCCCTGCTGGTCTGCGACGAGCCCACCGGGGATCTGGACCGTCAGTCGGCCGAGGACGTGCTGACCTTGCTGCAGGCACTCAACCGCGAACATGGCAAGACCATCGTCATGGTCACGCACGACCCGCGAGCCGCGGCCCGTGCCAGCCAAACGCTGCATCTGGACAAGGGCACGCTTGTGACATCCGCCGAGGCTGTGGCCTGAGCAGCGGAAGCACGCCATGAAGTACCTTCACCTGATCTGGGCGGCTTTGTTCCGGCGCAAGCTGCGGACCTTTCTCACGCTGGTGTCCATCATTACGGCCTTCCTCCTGTTCGGACTTCTTGACGCAGTGCGTGTGGGTTTCGACCAGGCAGGACAAAGCGCCAACGGTGCCCAGAGATTGCAGACGGGTTCCAAACTCAGTTTCATTCAGTTGCTGCCCATGTCGCTTGGAGCACGTATTGCGCAGATCGATGGCGTCAAGGACACTACCTTCGCCAACTGGTTCGGCGGCGCCTACCAAAAGCCCGAAAACCAGGTCTTTAGCTTCGCTGTTGCGACCAACTACCTGGACATTTATCCAGAGATGGAAGTCTCCGCCGAGGCTCGCAAAGCCTTCGCCGAGACCAAAGACGGTGCCCTCGTCGGAGAAGGACTGGCCAAGCGCTTTGGCTGGAAGGTCGGTGACCAGGTACCCATGCAGTCAACCATCTTCCCGGACAAGAATGGCAGTCAGAACTGGCCGTTCAAGATTGTTGGGTTCATCCATGTGGCCGACAAAAAAACAGGCGGCTGGTTCGACCAGATGTTTCTGCTGAACTGGAAGTACTTCGACGACACGACGCCCTGGAACCGTGGCCAGGTAGGGTGGTATGTAACCCGCGTGACTGACGTCAATCAGGCAGACCGCGTGGCCAAGGCCATCGATACCCTTTCGACCAACTCAGATCATGAAACCCGCACGCTGACCGAGCAGGCAGCAACGGCTGCCTGGATGAAGCAGCTAGCCGACATCAATCTCATCGTCACCTCGATCATGGGCGCAGTGTTCTTCACCTTGCTTTTGCTCGCGGGCAACACCATGATGCAGGCAGTGCGTGAACGCACCAGCGAGATTGCGGTCCTGAAGACCTTGGGCTTCTCGGGCGTCAGCGTGCTGACCATGGTGCTGGCAGAGGCCGTGTTATTGCTTCTGATCGGCGGTTGCATGGGACTGAGTCTGGCCAGCATCATCGGACCGGCCGCGGGTGCCGCCAGCAACGGTGCGTTGAACCTGCCCGCCGCCGGCGCCGCCAGTTGGGCCATCGGCGTGGGGTTGATGCTGGTGTTCGGCCTGGCGGTCGGCGCATTGCCGGCGCTCAATGCGATGCGACTCAATATCACCGACGCCCTGGCCGGGAGGGCATGAGCATGAAATTTCTCAAGAACGTTGGCCTCGTCCTGTTGACAGTTATTGTGCTTGCCGGTTGGGTGATGCTGCCATGGTCTGGTGCCCTTGCGCTCGTGCTGGTGCTTGGTTTGTGGCTCGTCCTGACCCGCAGCGGCGTGCAGGCGCTCTCGGTAGCGTCGGTGGGCATCAGCACGTTAAGTCAGCGCCTGGGTTCATCGGCAGTCATTGTCGTCGGCATTGCCGGCGTGGTAGGCGTGCTGGTCGCACTGTTGGCCATGGCTGAAGGTTACGGACAGACACTGCGCAACTCCGGCAGCACTGATACCGCCATCGTGCTGCGCGGTGCCTCGGCAGCTGAAGTGACTTCATCACTGAGCCGCGAGGACGTCGTGCAGATAGAGCAAACGCCCGGCATCGCGCGCAACGCGAGGGGGGAGCCCATTGTCTCGGCCGAGACGGTCGTGGCGGCCAACCTGCCGGTCACAGGCTCCAAGGGCAACGACGAAGGTAGCGCCCAGGTGCGCGGTGTCAGCGAGGCCGCCTTTGCAGTGCGCCCCAATGTGAAGATCATCGAAGGGCGGCGCTTTCAGGCGGGTCTGCGCGAACTGGTCGTCGGCAAGGGCGCTGTGCGACAGTTCACCGGCCTGACGGTCGGCGCCACCCTCAAGCTCGGCAACCAGCCCTGGACCGTGGTGGGCATTTTCGCCTCCAGCGACGCGATGGAGTCGGAACTGTGGGCCGATGCCAACGTAGTCAACGACAGCTACGGGCGTGGTGCTGGCCGCAACTCCGCCACCGTCAAACTGGGCAGCTCTGCAGAGTTTGCCGGTTTCAAGACCGCGCTGGAGGCCAACCCGCAGCTCAAGGTGACAACCAGCACAACGCTCGAATTCTTTGCAAAGCAGTCGGAAAAAATGACCCAGGTGTTGCGCATCATTGGCATCACGGTCGGCGCCATCATGGCGGTAGGAGCGGTGTTCGGCGCGTTGAACACGATGTTTGCTGCTGTGGCTTCGCGCTCGCGCGAAATCGCGACACTACGGGCCATCGGTTTTCGTGGCATGCCGGTCGTCGTGGCAGTGATGCTGGAGACGACGCTGCTGGCATTGCTGGGAGGTCTCGTAGGCGGCTTGACGGCCTGGCTCCTGTTCAACGGCTTCGAGGCTTCGACTATGGCCGCGGGCTCGGTGGGCAAACTGAGCTTCAACCTGGCGGTGTCGCCAGGCCTGCTATGGGAAGGCATCAAATGGGCACTGGCCATCGGCTTCGTTGGCGGCCTGTTTCCTGCTTTGCGGGCGGCTACCCTGCCAGTGACTACGGCGTTACGCGAACTGTGAATGCGAGAACGTTGCTTACCGGTTCAAAAGATTGAATGTCCTTTTTCCACGACCAGGAACACGCGCTAGCGGCACGTTAGGGTGTGCCATGAACGGCCTGCTGGCTGCTCATCTCATCCTGAAGTAATGACCCTGCTTCGGTGTCAACCAAGCTTGGGTGGTTTATCGTCACAAACTTGACTGCAGCATGCTGCGCCGGGACTGAGTTTGGTGTCGGCGACAAACGTCAGGAGTGATCAATGGGCAAAGGACGACTCGAAGCATTCAGTGACGGTGTAATAGCCATCATCATCACGATCATGGTCTTGGAAATGAAGGTACCGCATGGTGACCGTTGGGCGGATCTGTCCTCGCTTGGTGCGATTTTCCTCAGTTATGTGTTGAGCTTCTTGAACGTCGGCATCTACTGGAACAATCATCATCACATGCTGCATGCCGTCAAGCAGGTCAATGGACGCATTCTCTGGGCCAACATGCATCTTCTGTTCTGGCTGTCCCTGATGCCTTTTACCACCGGCTGGATGGGCGAGAACCATTTCGCATCGACCCCCGTTGCGCTCTACGCGCTCGATCTGCTGATGTGCGCCGTGGCCTACATCATTTTGCAGACCCAAATCATCAAACTGCATGGCAACGAGTCAGTATTGGCTGCGGCTGTTGGAGGTGACACCAAGGGAAAGATATCCCTGAGCGCCTACGTCATTGCGATACCCACTGCGCTGGCGGGTTATTCATGGCTGGCAGGAGCACTCCTGATCGCTGTCGCATTGATTTGGTTTCTTCCTGACCAACGAATTGAAAAGGTGCTGGAGCATTAGCGCGACATTGCCCAAAGCCCTTGAATGGGAGGCTGGCCCTGCATTGTCAAATCTGGCGATAAATCTGAGGCGCAGGGAGTTCAAGCTTGGCTACACGATTGCGGGCGGCGTCTATCGGACGGGCTCGCTGGCAGTCCTTGAGGCCAACTCGGCGCGAATACGGTTCTTGTCGATTTTTCCAACACCGGTCTTCGGTAATTCTGAAACCAGGACCACGGTCGCTGGCACCTTGTACTTTGCCAGGTTTGCTGTGCAGTGTTCAGTGAGCTGGGCGACGGTGAGGTCGCCGCTACGCGGAACCACAAGCGCTCTCACGATTTCCCCACGATAGCTGTCCGGGACGGCCACCACTGCGGCCTCCAGCACCCCCGGGTGCAGATACAGCACCTCCTCGATTTCGCGCGGAAAGACGTTAAAACCAGAGACCTTGGCCATCTCTTTCTTGCGATCCCGAATGTAGAGGTAGCCGTCGCTGTCAAACTCGCCGATGTCACCGGTATAGAGCCAGCCCTCGCGCAGGGTGGCTGCGGTCTCGCCAGCGAGGTTGCGGTAGCTGGCCATGACCTGCGGTCCGCGCACACGGATTTCGCCCTTCTCCCCAGCAGGAAGCACTCTTGCGCCCTCATCCGTATCAACGATTTCGACCAGCGTATCCGGCACTGGCAGGCCAACTGAGCCCGGCTTTCTGATTCCGTTCTGGGGATTGAATGAGATGACAGGCCCGGCTTCCGACTGGCCGTACCCTTCTATTACTGGCGCACCGGTAGCCACTTCCCATCGCCTGAGCAGTTCTTCCGGGAGCGCTGCCGAGCCGGAGTAGGAGAGATAGATGCGGGAGAAATCGGTCCGGGTGAACTGTGGGTGGCTCATCAGTCCCACGAACAGCGTGGGACTTCCGGCGAAGATGGTGATGCGTTCGCTAGCCAGAAGCTCAAAGACAGCTTCCGGTGAATAGCGTGGCATGACGATCATCGTGCCGCGCGAATGGACCATATTGTGCAAGCACATGGCTGTGGCATAGACATGAAACAAGGGCATGACGCAAAGCAGGCGCTCGCAGTCTGTGCGCGTAGGAACCAGTGCTTCGCGCTGGCTGATGTTCGTGGCAACCGAACAATGAGTCAGGTTGACACCCTTCGGTCGACCCGTCGTTCCGCCGGTGTACTGGAGTGTGGCCAAATCCGCAGGGACCGGCATCGGCTGCGGCAGTTCCATGTTGGCAGCTGCGCGCCACGCGATCAGCCGCCTCCTGGCGGAGCCGATGCGAATAAGGTTTGGAATCGCGAACTCATTCGCCAGAGCCGACACCACGTCATGCTTTTCATCAGCGTAGATGACTGTATGCAGATCAGCATCTTCGAAAATGGTTCGCAACTCCCGCTCGGTGTACATCGGATTGCAGGGAACGACCTGGGCAGACGCCGCTTGCGCAGCGAACATCGCCACGCAGATGTCGAGCGAATTGCCCAGCACGATGCCGACGCGCTTGCCGCTGGCCCCCAGATCGACCAGTTCGTGGGAGAACCAGGCAATGCAACGGAAGTACTGCGCATAGCTCAAGCGCTCGTCCAGACAGACGAGGGCCTCATCGTCTGGCGCCTGCGCAACTGCCGCGGCGAGCATATGCACGACCGTTGGGTAGACATCTGGCATCTTGTTCATAGGTTCACCCCTGAGAGTCCGAACTGGAAGTAGTGGCAACGGGTGCGCGTGGCAAGCAAACCAACTCGGCCAAATTCCAATTCCTGT
Source organism: uncultured beta proteobacterium (assembly GCA_903927295.1). Classification (GTDB taxonomy): domain Bacteria; phylum Pseudomonadota; class Gammaproteobacteria; order Burkholderiales; family Burkholderiaceae_C; genus Rhodoferax. The sequence continues at coordinate 9,507 of CAIYMN010000111.1, forward strand.
CGCTGAATTCTTCGGTGCATTCTGGCATTGGCGGTCCTTTGTTGCATTCGGTGTTGGATACCAATGACAACGCGCCTTCGGGCGGAACCGCCTGCCTACTGCCGTGAAATCTTCAGGCTGACCGAACCGTGCCTGCAAACCGGCTGCTGTGCACGGCAAAAGGCTTCAAACTGGGTAACCGGAAGGCTGCGCGCCCAATTCGAAACCACGGCGTTCATCCAACGGCGGCGAAGTCCGGCGCGCGTCGTTCGCCAAAGGCCGTGATCCCTTCACGGGCAGCAGCTGTGCAGGCGCTGTCACCAAAGGCCAGATAACCGATCTCCAGCGCTGCTGCGAGGGTCGGCGCTTGCGCTGCCTGCTGTACCGCACGCTCCAGCAAGGCGAGCGTGGTCGGGCTCAAGGCCATGCCGCTTGCGGACTTGGCAGCCATGGGCTCAAAGGCGGGCAGGGCGACTGGTGCGTCGGCGATGCGCCCATGCCCATGGGCCAGGGCCTGCACGCGCGCGACGGCCAGCGCGATCAGCTCGGACGAATCTTTTGCCAAAGCATCCACAACGCCCAACGACAGCGCCTGTCTGGCCTTGAGCTTTTCGCAGCGTCGCAGCATGGCGTGGAAGGTGCTCGCGGCCAGCGGCCAGCGACGATAGGGAACCACCATGGCACCGATGCCGGGCAGGATGCCCAAGCTCACTTCAGGCAATTGCATCCAGCTTTGCTCCGTCGCCACCAGCGCATGGCAACGCATGGCCAATTCAAAGCCGCCGCCCAAAGCCATGCCGTTCAGCGCAGCGACCACTGGTTTTTGCATCGCGTCCAGATGCACCAGCAGGCGCGAGCAGTCCCGCGAATACTGGGCAGCCGCGTCCCTGTTGTCGAGCATGGACGGGAAGCGGCCAATGTCTGCGCCGGCGCAAAAAGCCTTGGTGCCGTAGCCGGTAATCACAAACCCGGTCACGGCGGGGTCGTCTTCGTAACGCCGGATCAGCGCCAGAATCTCATCGGTCATCTCGTCATGCAAGGCGTTCAAGGCTTCGGGGCGGCGCAGGGTGATGACCTTGACACCGTCCAGATCGTCCACAAGGACGTGGCGCTCGAAACGCAGGTACGCGGACAGTTCGCGCTGCGGCATGGGCATTCCGGGGCGCTCCAGCGCCAGGCGTTCCAGTATGCGTTGCGCCTCGGTGTTTGGCATGTCGCGCAGCAGCGCCACCGGCCCTGCCTTGAATCCGAGCGCAGTGCAGCATCCCAGATCGAGATCGGCGGGCGTGCCAATGGTGCGGTCCAGAATATCCACGGCTTGCGACAACAAAATGCCCAGCAGGCGATCACGGACGGCAGCGGCCTTGGCCGCAGGCACTTCGACCCGTTTACCGGGTGCAACAGTGAGCCACTGGTCGACCGATCTGAAAATCAACGCCGGCCGGTAATGTTCGCCTTCTTCATCGGCCTGCAAGGTGTTGGTTTCGGTGATGATCGGGTTGCCGCGTGCCAGATTCAGCACAAAGAAGGGTCCGGCATGGACGAGCTCACTGGCCACGCTGTCAATTTCAGCGGCGCTCGCCTGGTCCAGCAACATCGCGGCCTCGTTGCACCAGTTGTCGAAGATACGGTCGAGCATGAAGCAGGGCACGTCCTTGGTGACCAGAGGCAACTTGCCGGTATTGCAGAACACCCAACGCAACCAGGCCACCAGTTCCGGCGCGGCGGCTGAGTACTCGATCACTTCCACCGCCGGGTTGCGCCAGGCCGGGGCGAAGAAGTGCGTCACGGTGGCGCGCGCCTTGTGCCTGAGCTCGGCAAAGATGCGCTCGGCAGGCAAGGAACTGGTGTTGGATGTGATCACGGCGTCAACGGCCACGCGCGCCTCCACCTCGGCAAAGATGCGCCGCTTGAGGGTCAGGTTTTCGGTGGCCGCTTCGATCACCCAGTCGCACGCCTTGATGGCGTCGTAGTCGGTGCTGCCCTGCACCTGCAGCATCACGGCGGCGGCCTGCTGCTGATTCATCTTTCCCTTGGCCAGCGCCTTGCGCGTGTAGTCGGCGAATCGGCTCAGCGCGGCATCGATGGCGGCTTGCGAGATGTCAATGATGGTCAGCTTGAGCTCGGGCAAGGCGCTTTTCAGGTAGTAACCGATGTCCGGGCCGATAGCGCCGGCGCCGATGACGGCAACGTGACGTGGCATGCCGCGGCCTGGGGTTCGCAGTAATGGATTGTTCAGAGGTGCTTGCATAGTGGCGTGGGGCGCAAATTTGATCGACGTGGTTGACACTGGCATTAAAAACGCATATCGTATACCGAATACAAGGTGCAGTCCAGAAGAGCAACATCATGACGTCAAATCTGACCCCCATCAGCCGGCCGGCCGGTCTGGCCGACCAGGTCTACCAAACTCTGCGCGAGCACTTGGGTAGTCACGTCATACGGCCAGGGCAGTCTATGCAGGAGGCCTCGTTGGCCTTGCGTCTGGGCGTGTCGCGCACGCCGGTGCGCGAAGCACTGTCGCGTTTGCTGAGTGAGGGACTGGTCGCGGTCGAGGGGCGTAGCTTCGTGGTGCCCGTTCTGTCGGACGCGGATGTGGACGAAATCTACCAGTTGCGCGGCATTCTGGAGCCCGCCGCGCTGGCCCTGGTGGCGCAGCTGAATTCGCAGCCAGCCGCCTTGCAGGCGTTGGAGCGCGCCTTCGCGGACGCGCAAGCGGCACACGCCAGCAGCGACGCTGACGCCTTCCGAGAGGCCAACGCAGCGTTTCACCAGGCCTGGAAGGCAATGGTACCCAACCAGCGCCTGATCCATGCGATTGAGTTGTATGTCGGCCATGTGCGCTACCTGCGTGTGTTGACGCTAGGCAGTGCAGCGGCGCGCAAGGCCACCTTGTCGGGTATGAAGAAGATCCATGCCGCACTGCGCCGCCACGACGGCGCCGCTGCGGAGCGCGTGATGCGTGAGCACCTCGGGACCGCGCGGAAGTTCCTGCGTGTAGAACTCGACGCCATGGAGCGTGAGCTGCGGACAGAAAACGCGGTCGCCACCCCAGCTTGATACCGATTGACTGTTAACGGAGACGATGCCATGACCCTGCACGCAGAAATTCCCTATGGCGCTTACTGGAGCACACCCTTCGTGCGCTGGCAGGGCAGTCTGTCGCACTTGCACAGCATTGAATTTGCCGCGCATGTAGCCAGGCAGGAACTGGCACGCCGCAGCATCGAGGCTGAGAGAATCGATTACGGCGTGCTGGGCATTTCCGTTCCGCAAAAACATGCCTTCTATGGGCTGCCGTGGCTCACAGGGCTGGCCGGGCTAGCCCAGGTGGGTGGCCCGACCATCATGCAGGCGTGCGCCACTGGCGTGCGCGTGTTGCTGGCTTGCGCCCAGGAAGTTCAGTTCGGCATGGCCAGCGCGGCCCTTGGACTGACCTGCGACCGCACTTCCAATGGTCCGCACGTCTACTACCCCAACCCCAAGGGTGTCGGCGGAACCGGTGCCGGCGAAGACTGGGTTCTGGATAATTTCAACTGTGATCCACTGGGCGGTCACGCCATGCTGGAAACTGCGGAGAACGTCGCGGCAGCGCATGGTTTCAGCACGGCCGAACAGCACGAAATCGTGTTGCGTCGTGAGCAGCAGTACCGCATGGCACTGCAGGACGACTCGGCTTTCCTGCGTCGTTTCATGACCCTGCCTTTCGAGGTTCCGACAGCGAACCTGCGCAAGACCATGAGCACCTTGGGAGGCGATGAAGGCATTAGCCACTCGACAGCCGAAGGTCTGGCCAAGTTGGTGCCGGTGCGCCAGGGTGGCAGTGTGACCTTTGGCGGCCAGACCCATCCGGCGGACGGCAACGCCGCCATACTGGTTGCCACGCCAGAGCGCGCGGCCGAATTGTCCACTAACCCGAAGATGGCGGTTCGCCTGCTCGGTTTTGGCCAGGCCCGCGTGGCGTTGGCGCGCATGCCCGAAGCGACGGTGCCGGCAGCGCAGCGCGCTCTGGCACAGGCCGGGCTGAACATCGGCCAGATTGATGCCATCAAGACGCACAACCCGTTTGCACTGAACGACTTGTACTTTGCCCGCATCATGGGTGTGAACAGTGCTGATATGAATAACTACGGCTCTTCGCTGGTGTGGGGGCACCCCCAGGCGCCGATGGGAACACGCTCGGTGATCGAGTTGATCGAAGAACTCGCACTGCGCGGTGGCGGGCGCGGCCTGTTTACCGGTTGTGCGGCGGGCGATTCGGCCATGGCGGTCGTGTTGGAAGTGGTTGACCGCAAGTAGGCGGGCACACGAATCGAGCGCATTGATCGAGAACTGCATGGACCTGTCGCACTGGATTGAACGGCACGCGGCTTTTGCGCCGGACAAGGTGGCACTGGTGTGCGCCGGGCGCGCCTGGAGTTATGGCGAACTGTCGCGCGCCATCGCTCAGATGGCGGCAACGCTGGCTGACCGGGGCGTGTTGTCGGGTGACCGGGTCGCACACTTGGGTTACAACAGCGCGCAGCAACTGTTGCTGCTGTTTGCCTGCGCGCGCCTGGGTGCTGTGTTTGTGCCCCTGTCCTGGCGTCTGGCGCCGCCTGAACATCGCATCATGCTCAGTGACTGCCAGCCGCGCCTGGTGATGGTGGACGAGCCCTTTGTTGACTCCAGTGCAGCCTTGCGTGACCTGCCAGGCGCCACCGTTTGGGTTTGTGTGGGCCCGGCACGCTCGGGCTGGATAACTCTTGAGGAGATGCTGGGCGCCGCCCATACAGTCTCGCCAGCAACAAGCCAAGGCAGTCTGGACAGCCCGGTTTTGTTGTGCTACACCTCCGGCTCCACCGGCCAGCCCAAAGGTGTGCTGCTGACGCAGAACGCCTTGTTCTACAACGCGGTGAACAGTACGCACATGCATGACATGAGCAGCCGTGATGTGGTTCTGACCAGCTTGCCCTTGTTTCATGTGGGTGGCCTGAATATCCAGACACTGCCGGCTCTGCACTGCGGCGCCACTGTCATTTTGCACGCGCGTTTTGATCCCGGCGCTGTGATCGATGCGCTGCAGACGCAAGGTGTGACGCTCACCGTGCTGGTGCCGGCCCAGTTTGAGCAGTTGGCGGCGGATGCGCGCTGGGCGCAGTTGCGTGCAGGCACATTGCGCTCCATCAGCACGGGCTCCACCATCATTGGAACGGCCGAATATCGCCGCCACGCCCGAGCGGAAGTGCCGCTGTTGCAAGTGTATGGCGCGACCGAGACTTGCCCGATAGCGGCCTACCAGCGCGCGCCGGACGCGGCACAGCATCCAGGCTCGGTTGGAAAGGTTGCGCTGCATTGCGAACTGCGCCTGGTCGATGACACCGGGCAGGAAGTACCGCAAGGCGCGACCGGTGAGATCTGGATACGCGGCCCCAACGTGATGACAGGCTATTGGGGCAAGCCGACCGAGTCGGCGGCGGCCTTGGCTGATGGCTGGTACCACAGCGGTGATGTCGGCCACCTCGATCAGGACGGCAATCTTTACGTCGATGGTCGTCGCACTGACCTCATCATTTCCGGCGGCGAAAACATCTATCCGGCGGAGCTGGAAAACGTCCTGAGCCAATGCCCCGACCTGGCTGAGGTGGCTGTCGTGGGACGCCCGGATGCGCGCTGGGGCGAGGCGGTGGTCGCCGTGGTCGTGCCCAAGCCAGGCCGGCAGGTCAGCCCCGACAGTGTTGTCGAGTTGCTGCGGGGGCAGGTAGCACGCTACAAGTTGCCGCGCGAGGTCGTCGTGGCGCAGAGCCTGCCGCGAACCGCACTGGGCAAGCTGATGCGAGAACAAATCAAGACCTCAGTTCGGCGCAGCGCCAGCGTCGAGACCACCTGACTGTCTCAAGGAATGACCATGAACCCCAATACAGAGCAAAGCAAAGTTTCAGTGCCAACCGGTGCCCGCGGCGGTGCCAAGATTGGAATTGACGTTGGTGGCACTTTCACCGACTTCGTTTTAACCAGAGAGGGCGCTGATCCGGTAATTTTCAAATCGCTTTCCACGCCGTCCGACCCGTCTATCGCGGTGGTCAACGGCTTGCGCGATATGGCTGCAAGTATGCGTCCCGCGATGACGCTGGAGCAATTCGTCGCCACCATAGACACGATCGTGCACGGCACCACTGTCACCACGAACGCCACGCTCACTGGCACGGGTGCCAAGAGCGCGTTGCTGACGACCCAAGGCGTGCGAGATGCGCTGGAAATGCGTCGCGGCATACGCGAGGAGCAATACAACAACCGCTATACCAATGTGGCGCCGCTGGTGCCGCGCTACCTGCGCATCGGGGTCGCCGGAAGAATTGACCGCAACGGGCAGGAAGCGCAGGCGCTGGACCTGGAGGAAGTGCGCCAAGCCATTGAACTGTTCAGGCGTGAGGGTGTGCAGGCGGTCTCCATCTGTTTCATGAACTCGTTCGCCAACACGGAGCATGAGCAGGCTGCGGCAGCGCTGGTACGGCGCGAGTTGCCCGGCGCCTACCTGTCGGTGTCGAGCGACGTACTGCCCTCGATCCGCTTTTACGAGCGCGTCAGTACGACGGCGCTGAATTCCTATGTCGGCCCCAAGCTGAATCATTATCTGGACCAGCTGGTGGCGCGACTCAAGGGCATCGGATTTTCCAGACTGCTGCTCATCATGCAGTCCAATGGTGGCGTGATTTCACCCCAGCTGGCGCGGGAGAAGGCCGCGCTGACGCTGCTCTCGGGCCCGGCCGGTGGGCCGGTTGCGGGGCTTTTCTATGTACGGGTCCACGGACAGAACAAGTGCATCACGACCGACATGGGCGGCACCAGTTTCGAAGCCTCGGTCGCTGTCGACAACCCGCTGGTCAAGAACGATGGCGAGATTGCCCGCCACAAGATCGCGCTGCCTATGCTCGACATCCACACCATAGGCGCTGGCGGCGGCTCCATTGGCTGGCTCGACCAGGGGGGCATGTTGCGCATGGGGCCACACAGCGCCGGTGCTGACCCCGGTCCGGCCTGTTACGACAAGGGCGGCAAGCTGCCTGCAACGACCGATGCCAACGTCGTGCTGGGTTACCTTGATCCGGCCTTTTTTGCCGGCGGCAAGATGCGCCTGGATGTCGGTGCGGCACGCGCTGCGATCGACGAGCACATCGCGCGCCCCATGGGGCTATCCATCGAAGAGGCCGCTGCGGGCATGTACCGCGTGGCCTGCAACAACATGGCGCAAGGGGTGCGTGAAGTGACGATCAAGCGCGGTTTCGATCCGCGCGAATTCCCTTACATTCCCGCTGGAGGTGCCGGCCCCATCCACTCCTGTCTGATTTGCAACGAACTCGAAATCCCTTTGCAGATTGTGCCGCGCGAATCCTCCGTGCTGTGTGCGTTCGGGATGCTGCTGAGCGAGCTCAAGCACGACTTTGTCCGCACCTTTGTCGCGCGCCTTGAGGCGGTGGACTGGAGCCGCCTTGGCGTCATCATCAACGAGATGCTGCTTGATGGCACGCGCCAACTCGAACACGAGCAGATCGCGCCAGCGCAACGCAGCCATGCAGTCCGGCTGGATTGCCGCTACCTCAAGCAGTATCACGAAGTGTCGGTACTGGTGCCGCAGGCACTGATACAGACGCATGATGCGCCTGCCATAGCCCAAGCCTTCCATGCCGAGCACAACCGTCTCTATGGCTACTCACTGGCGCAGGAAAACGCCGCCATCGAGATTATCAATGTGCGCTTGCAGGCAGTGGGGCTGACCGACAAGCCAGGCTATCGCAAGCAGACTTGGGCCGGCACCGGCTGTGAACACGCACTCAAGGGTCAGCGGTCGGTTTACATTCCCGAGACCAAGGCGTTCGCCGATATCAGGGTGTTCGATGGTCACCAGCTGGCGTATGGGAATCGGGTTTCTGGGCCGGCGCTGATCGAGCAGGAAACCACTGCCATCTTTGTCAGCGCTTCATTTGACTGCGTGGTGGATGCGCTGGGTTCTTTTGCGCTTTACAAAAAGGGCCGCGACGATCTGGTCGCATCGTGCATGAAAGAGGAGGTTGGCGTATGAGCAAGATCGATCCCATTTTGTTGTCAGTCTACGCACGCTCCTTCAAGGCGATTACCGACGAGATGAGCATTTCCATGGCGCAGACCACGCGCTCCCCGATTCTGTGTGAAGCCAAGGACTACGTCACCGGCCTGTACGACGCCGACGGCAATATGCTGGAGCAAACCGAGAATCTGCCGATCCTCGCGTTCTCGCTGGCACCGGTGTGCAAGTACATCAAGGAATTCTTCGGCGACGAACTCTATCCGGGCGATGTGATCTTTCACAACGATGTGTTCAGCCTGGGCAATCAGAACAACGATGTCGCGGCTTTCAAACCGATATTCCTGGACGGCGAACTGGTCGCCTGGACGGCGGTCAAGGGGCACCAGGCCGACATCGGCGGCAACGTTGCCGGCGGTTACAACCCGAACGCGGTGGAAGTATGGCAGGAAGCGCTGCGCATCCCTCCGGTGAAGGTAGTGGAGCGCGGCAAGCTGCGCAAGGACGTGTGGGGCCTGATCTTCGCCAATGTGCGGCTCGACATCGTGCAGCACGACATGAAGGCCGAAATGGGCGCATGCACTGTGGGCGAGCGCAGGCTGCTCGAACTGCTCAAGAAGTACGGGCGACCCAGTTTTGAACTGCACAAACAGGCCTTGTTCGAGGCGACGCGCAAGATGATGGAGGCAGAGATTGCAAAGATCCCGCAGGGCCAGTATGCGGGTGAAGGCTATGTCTACTACGACGGCCGGCACCCGGGCTCCAAGTTCACCATCCGCGTGGACATTACCGTGGGGGAAAAGAGCATCAAGTTTGACTACTCGCGCACCGACGCGCAGACCAACGGCTTTGTCAACGGCACTTTCACATCCAGCGCTTCAGCGACCATCCTGACGCTGCTGCAGATGGTGAACCCGGATATCCCGCACAACGAAGGCATGGTGCAGCCGATAGAAATCATCATTCCCGAGGGCACCATCCTGAACGCCGCCTACCCCAAGGCGACGACCTTCGGCAACCACCTGTGTCCACCCAACGCCGACGCGATTCAGCGCGCGCTGGCCCCGGTGATGCCGGAGCGGGTGACCGCCGGCTGGAACAACCTGCTGGCGTCACTCACCACCGGCATCGACCCACGCAGCAACGAGAAGTACGTGGACATCGGTTTCATGGGCTTGAAGGGCGGCTCCGGGGCCATGCAGGGCACCGACGGCTACGACCACATCGGCATGATCGATGCTTCGGGTGGAGTGCTGGATCAGGATTACGAAATGTTCGAGCAACAAACGCCGCACACGCTGATCAAGCACGAACTGTTGCCGGACTCGGCCGGCGCGGGTAGGTGGCGCGGCGGCTTGGGTGTGGAAACGATCTTTCGCATTGGCTCAGCCGACACACAACTGGTGACCTTTGGCGATGGCGACTTCGAGCCCGCCTTTGGCTTGTCCGGCGGCAAGGATGCAGGGCTCAATTTCATCCGCCTCACCTACCCCGACGGCACAACAGTGGTGCCCAGGAACAAGGATCTGATTACCGGTGTGCCACTGGGCACGCTCTACCATCAGGTGGCCAGTGGCGGCGGCGGCTATGGCGACCCGCTGCTGCGTGACCGCGCACTGCTGGCGCAGGAAGTTCGCAATGGAGTGATCACGCCAGAGGCTGCAGCGCGCGACTATGGACTTTGAACTCAGCCCCGATCAGCGCGCCGTGCGCGACACGTTCGCCCGCTTTTGCGACGAGCGGATCGCGCCTCAGGCGGCCTCTCTGGACGAAGCCAGGGCGTTTCCGCACACCCTGTTTCAGGAACTTGGCGCACTAGGATTTTTTGGCATGCGCTACCCCGAGGAGGTGGGCGGCACTGGCATGGCGCTGACGGAATTCTGCCTCGCGCTGCAGGAAGTGGCGCGCGGCTCCATGTCGCTGGCTGGCGCCGTGGCCATGCAGTCACTCATGGGCACCAAGTTCCTGCACATGCTGGGCAACGCAGACATCCTGGAGCGCCTTTTCAAGCCGGCCTTGCGGGGCGAGAAGATTGGCGCCATCTGCATGACCGAGCCGAACGCCGGTTCCGACCTGGGGTCGATCGCCACGAGCGCCCGCAAAGTCGACGGTGGTTACGTCATCAATGGCCAGAAAACCTGGATCACCTCGGCGCCGATGGCAGACTTCTTCACTGTATTCGCCAAGGCAGGCGAAGAGAAGAAACTCACCATCTTTCTGGTCGAAAAAGGCTTCAAGGGGCTGACGGTAGGACGCGAAATACACAAGATGGGCGTCTGGGCGCTGCCGACCTCGGAGGTCGCGTTTGACGAATGCTTTGTGCCAGACAGCCACCGATTGAGCAAGGAAGAGGGCGATGGCGAAGGTCATTTGCGCAAGACACTCGGCGAGATTCGCATCATCACCGGCGCCATGGCGCTGGGCTGCGGGCAGGCGGCGCTGGCCGAGGCGGTGCGATACGCCGGTGAGCGCAGCCAGTTTGGCAAGCCGATCAACCGTTTTCAGGCCATCGGGCAGAAGCTGGCCGAGATGGCAACCGAACTCGAAGCTGCTGATCATCTCGTCTATTACGCGGCCTGGCGGCGCGATGCCGGAAAGCCCTATCACAAGGAAGCCGCGATGGCCAAGCTGTTCGCCAGTGAGGCGGCGGCCACCGTCTGCGACAAGGCGGCGCGCGTGCTGGCTTCCTACGGCTACGCCATGGAGTACCCGGTACAGCGCTATTTGCGCGACGTACGCTTTACCCTGATTGGTGGCGGCACCAGTGAGATTTTGAAAATGATCATCGCCAAGGAGGTGTCTTGATGACCGCATCCCAACGCCCCATCAAGGTCGTGCTCGGCAAACCCGGCCTGGACGGCCACGACCAGGGCGCCAAGGTGGTGGTGCGGGCCATGATGGACGCCGGCTTCGAGGTGATCTACACCGGCCTGCGCCAAACACCGCAGCAGATCGCCCGCATCGCACTGGAAGAAGATGTCGACGTCATTGCGCTGTCTTCCATGGCCGGCTCGCACCTGCCGTTCTGCCGCAGACTCAAGCCCCTGCTGGAAGCGGATGGCCTGGACGACAAACTCTGGGTGATTGGTGGCAACCTGC
>CAIYMN010000112.1 GCA_903927295.1 uncultured beta proteobacterium
ACATGGAGTTTGGCTTTAGACTTTGCCATGGTGGTTGAGCTTTCTTGGCTTTGCGGTTGTTGAAGTCAGAACCCATATTCTGTAGGGCCTGACGGCTTCAACCACCAACTTCAACCTTCAACTACGAACGGGACATCGCCAGGGGCGGTAAATCCGCTTTTGCCTTCTCCGCCTTTTCCCTTTCTGCCTCCAGAATCTCTCGCAGAGCGCCAGGGACAAACCTAGCCATCACGTCACGCATCAAGGGTTGATACCCGACACCATGAAAGTGCGCAATCAACTTGTATTGCTCAATCATCTGCTTGGGTAAACGGATGGATATTGACTGCAATCCAAGCGCATCATCCAACGCTGCAAGGTGCTCATCACCAGCCACCACAACATGATCTTCGCTTGCCCCTAACGTGCGCTCGTCCCAGGCGTCCTCTGTACTTTCAATTTTTCTAGCCATTTCAATCTCCAGTTTTTTGAGTTCGACCATTACCCATGCCGCGCATAAATGCTAAGTTCTACGGCGTTGGGGTCAAAAGCAGACTTCAAATGAACTTCACTCCCTTTTTGTATATACACTACTTTAAGCAAACGCCCTTTGTTTGTTTTGGCTATGAACCAAAGTGTGGGCGGATTGGTTTTACGCAACTCCCTGTCATCTGTTAACAACTTGCCTTGTCTATTTGAGAAGCACTGTTCTACTTCCGAGCGAATAACTTTATGCCTGCTCTTCAGTTTCTCAAGAATCCTAGCAGTGATGATCAAGTTGCGCATTTTGCCATCTTACATGATTTGTATATACGCTGATTGAGCGTAAACCCTATTCCTGAGATGGTCATGTGCGACACCAGCCAAAAAGAACCCGACACATGGCCGGTGTAACTCTTTCGAGCCGCGCTCAGGGAGGAGAGGCGCGGGGGTGTGAGTCCGGTCAGACTGTAGCACCTGGGTGCGGGCGTCGATCACTTGGATTTGAAATCTGAGTGGTACCCGCACTTTGAAGGGTGCGATTTCAAATCGAGCCCCTGGCGCTGTCGGCGATGGGGCGGTATATCGCCGCCCCACGGCAATGCTCAAGAAAAAGGAAATTCCGTATTTCAAATGCGCGAATTCACGCAATTAAACTTCGGCCTCGCTGGCGCTATCACGAACTGACTGCCGTCGAAATTCGTCGACAGTCGCTTCTGTGTGGTCGGCCAAATCAAGCAGATTCGCCCGATACATGACCTCGGCTAGATCGCTGGCGTAGAGACTCGCTTCATCAAGCCGGCCACTGTCCAGTGCCAATTCGATGTGGTACAGCAGACTTCTGGCGTCCTCAAGTTCGGCGTCAAGGGGCGCTGCTGTGGTCATGACTCAAAAGGTGGGGGTTGCCACCATTACCGACCGGCCGCGCTGGCGATCGCGTTGCTCACGTTGTACTGCAGCATGTCCTTGGCGTGCTCGGCGACACCCTTGACCAAGAATTGCCCGGGTCTCGCCGGCTGGATCCAGCCCGTGGACCATTCGCCCATCACGCGAAAGCGAAGAAACTGGCTAGACGTTTGTCCGCCACTGCTGGTCTCGAACCGGTACATGCCTTTGAAGCGTTTGGGAACGTCGGGCCCGTCCAGCCGGCCGCCCCAGTTGTACGAGCTGCGCATCGTCATGAGTGGGCCCCTGGTGCGGACGTCAGAGGCATTCAAACCCGATCGCATGGGAATCATGCCCCTGACCGTCGATTTGCTGAGCTCCTGCGCCTGCTTGTAGATTGCCCTCGGCATGGCCGGCGCCAGTGCGTTGTTACCTGGCGTGTTAGCTCGCATTGGGATGATGAGGTACCGTTGGCCAGCATGGGGCCCGTTCTTGGCGACCCGGACCTTCTCGGACGTGTTCAGCGCCAGCTTCATGTCCCGGGCCGGCATCCCGGTCTCGATCGGCGTCGCCATCGGGTCGTCGGACCAAATCCGGGCGGTCAGGGTGTTCCTGTCGACGGTGAGCTGGATGCTGCTGGCGTAGCGATCGCGGTAGTCTTGGGAGATTCCACGGGCACGATAAGCGGCCTCCTGCCACTCGTTGCGGGCATTCTGCGCGGTCTGCTCCAGTGCGCTGGCCAGGGCTGCCTTGAGCTGATTATTCAGATCCCTGAAAAGGGCACCAGCGTTGAAGGCGATGTTGTAGGCCATGGCGTGCGCTCCGGGTCAAACGTGGTCGAACAGTTGGAAGTAAGAGCGGGCGGCGTGCCTGGCTGCTGGCGACACCGCGATCTGACCGAAGTAGGCCGGCTCCACATTTTCCCGCTTCGCCTTGAGCGTGTCGCCTGGCATCCCTGAAAGGTCATAGCCGTCAACTGACTGCATTCGCCTAGTCATGACGTCCTCGATGGTTTCACCGTGCAACATGCCGAGCTCTTCCTGGCCGTCGATGCCTTGCAACATCCGGCGGACTTCTTCAACAAAGGACACCGGGCCGGACTTGCGGCGCTCCTGGCGCTCTCTGAACTGCTCCAGCTCCGTGATACGGCGGTCAACGGTTGCGCTCATGCTGCCGCCTGTTGCCGTGGTGCAGCGTCAACCCTGGCCAACAGCGCGGGGCTCGCGGTGTCGTTGATGATGGCGTCGATCTCGGCGTCGGTGAACTCGGCCAGGTCCGGCGGGTTGGGGCCGGCGATAGCGGTCAGCTCGGCGTCGGTCATGGCGCGGAGAGTTTCCGCGATCAGGTTCTTTGTTCTTTGAAGGTTTTGACCCATGATTGAAACTCCAGTAAGAGTCTGTTGTTTTCTTTGACGTCGGTCAGTGCGCTCTGCGCTGTCAGGGCGTTGAGTGCCAGCACGGCTTGATCTGGCGACACGACTCCAGAGACCATTGCACTGATGACGGCCTCGCCTTGCTCCGCCAAAGTGCCGGTGGCTTTGATGACCAGTGCGTCAGACGTTGGCCGGAGAGCTGGCACGAGGCGCTCAATGATGATCTTGGCTGATTGGGTGTCTCCGCTTTTTGCAAGGCGGACAAGGCTTTTAACGATGGCCGGTAAAGCCGGTTTCACCAGCTCACGAAACTGTGACCGACTCGTCTTGCCGGGCGGTCTGCCTGCTGGATTGGCGCTCTTACCCTTGGCAAATGTGGTGCTTGACTTAGCCATTGCGAGCCCTGTTAACCCTGTTAAATCAGCGCGACTATTTCCGGCCCGACGGCGCAGGCTTGGGGCTCGGCACGCGCACGCCTGTTTCTCGCGCGGCGGCGGCCACCTTGGCGTTCTGGCTGGCGCTGCTGCTCACGGCCGCTGCATTCTTCGGCCCGGCGGCTGCGATGACCTTTGATGTAGTGGGTGGTGTTTTCATGGTGTGTCCTGGTAAAGGTGGAAAGGTGCAATGTCAGGAGAGTGACACGTCCGACTTCCCTCCCGGCTGTGCGGGGCGGCGGTGCGGACCATGGGTGAAAGCGCACCAGTGCGGCCCCATGGCCCACAATCTCGCTGCACTGGTGTTTTTCATTTGCTGGTCCCCTGGCCCATGCCAAGTTTCAGCATTTCGACGGCTGCGAGCTGCGACGTGGGGTCGCCGGTCAACGCCTTGGCGAGCACGCTCGATGCCAACTGATGGGCGCTGCGGTTCATCACCCTGGAAACCTGCCGGCGTACCGTGCTCGATGCCATGGTGCGGCCTCCAAGGTCGGCGCTCTTGTTCCGGTTCATGCAGCCTCCGGCGGGACGTTCAAAGTGATGGCCCGATGCAATTCCCGGCTTGGCTGCCAACTGCTTGAAAGTGTTGGATTGCCCAGCGATTTGCCGACACGGTGTACCTCTGCGATGGCGCGAAGCAGGACCACTTCGATCTGGGACGCCTTCTCACGCAGGGCCAACAATTCAGCCTGTGACTGTTCCCGTTTGTGAGCTCTCAGTGCATCCGAATAATCGACCGCTGCCGCGTGTAGCAGGTCTCCGGCGCTCTTGACCTCCGCCTTAATGTCGGCTTCCATCTTCTCCAGTGCTGCGGCGTCGTGCGTCGCCAAAACCAACTCGTCGTTCTGTTCTGGCGTCGCGGTACCGGCAACACGGGCGGCGCTGATTACTGATATCCGGCCCCGGATGGTCGCAAGGCGTTGCTCGATGGTTTCGGCCTTGGTGGCCGCTTCCTGGTGCACACGGGCGGCGCTCTGGTGGGCGCGTTCAATTTGGGAAAGTATTTCAGCAGACATGGGTTTGATCCTTCGAAGTGGTGGTGAGGAAGTCCGAAAACGGCTTGAGAATGGCGGCGAATCGCTCGGCATCTTCTCGGCGGATTTGCTCGGCGGTGTGGTTGAGTAGCAGCTCGTCAACTTCGACAATCAGGGCATGGGCCTGGGCTGCATCGCGCTCATGGGCTTTGATTTCTTGCGCAAGGACGCCAAGGTCAAGCCGGTGCTGGCTGGTGGGCTCAAGCGAAAGCAGGGCGCTTTCCAGCAGTGACTGTGTGGCCTGTTCCCGGTCGCGCAGGTCGGCGATGATGGCGCTGGCGCGGGTGATTGCCTGCTGGGCGTCGGCAATGACCTGATCGGGTGGCAGGAAAGTTTCCCGCTTTCCTGTTCTGGTGGCAATGAAAAGTTTGCCATCAATGACGCGGAGTTGGTGCATTATCTGCCCCTCCGCTTTGCAGACATGGATGCCCGCAGGTCGTTGGCAAGCATCTGCATTTCAGACGACCCGACCTTCTTCGCCCTCTTGATTGACCCATGCAGCAAGGCGGCGGCGCCGGGTTTGTCCTTTATGCGGCTGGTCACAAAGACTAGTGAAGGGGCTTTTGCAGGTTTGAACATGGCATGGTTCCTTTAGGCTGGATGCGTGTTACTTCGGGTTCTTATGGTGTTGTCACGACTGCCTCGGGAATACGTTTTCGACGGCGATGCAGCCCACTGGCGTTTGAGAAGCGAGTGGGTACCGCTCCTGGCCGGCTGGCGCTGTCGGTCATGGTCGCGTTTGAAACGCGACATGCGACCACGGTGTTTGCTTAGCATTGCAGTGGGGTGGTGAAACGCCACCCCATCAAACGACTGGCGGGCCGCGTCAAGACTGCACTCTGCAAATCAGTAGAGTGGGACTCCGCAACTTTGCGGACACCTATCGTCCGAATAAAAGACGAAAGCCCCAATGAACGAATCCATTGGGGCCTTCCACTCCGCATTTACCGTATTGGGACCATCCGGTCCGGGTGCATTTGACTGCGACCCCGGCGGCGCACACACTGGTATTGGCTGGCGCCCGATGGGATTGTAGGGCGGCTAGCTGGCATCCGATCGCCTGGTTCTACTCCGTCGTCACCGAAAAGCTGTCGCTTCTGTAGTATCTGCCACGATCATTTAATCCCTCGTTCATATTCACCTCAAGTGCTCCACCGTTGATTTTCCATTTGACAATCACGCCACTCAAAATAACTTGCGGTCTCATGTCAAATGACTTCTGATCGCCTTCGCCAAACGACGCAATAAGTGACTTAACGAATTCAAGAAATTCTTCGTGTGTCAAAAAACCTGCCACAACACTCTTCAACCCATTAGCGTCGAACCCCAACAAAAGTTCGTTGCAGAGTGAGTTGACACCCTCAAGGCATTTGACTGATAAGTTCTTAATGGAACAAGTACGCCCATCGAAGTCAAAGCACTTGGCGCTCTTGAATGCCGTTGAAAACTGCTGCTCACTGACGCCAAAGGGAAGTTTCGCAAGCCAAGCAAACGCTGTCGGGAGTTTTGTTGACGGTAGGGACCTCGCAGACCTGTCAGTGCGTAGAGGGAATCCACCTGACAAAGTTGGGGTTTGTTCTGACTGCTGCGTGGCTATCGAATTTTTCTTTTTGGCAGCTGATTCTTTGTCGATCTCATCGTGCATTCGCTCGCAATTCTCTGGCTCAAGACTACCGGCGCACTGAGGATGTTTCGCGTGTGCAGATAAAGCAAAACAGATAAGCAGTGTGGTTAGCAAGTATTTCATTTGGCGCGCTCCCTGAATCGTTATGAGTGGCATCCTAGATCAAACGGTATCGTCTGGGAAGCCCCTGCTTGTCAACTCGCCAATGGTGGCTTCGGTTATGCTGGCACTGGTCCGGCAAGATGTTGAAAGGGGGGAGCTATGGAATGGGTCTTAATTCCTTCGTGGCTGGTGTTTGCCTGCGGTGTCGGCTATATCGCTGATGAACGTGGTTATAGCGGCGTTGGGTGGACAGCGTTGTCGATCTTTCTGTCTCCCTTGCTTGCTGTAGTCGTTCTCTTGTCAAAGCCCAACCTTGTCGAACTGGCAATAAATCAGGAGCGCGAAGATCGGCGTCATCAAGAAATCCTTGCTGCTTTGGCGAAACGTAATGCAAGTGCGCAGAGTACCGAAGGCAAGATGTCTAACGCGAACGCACAGAGTGCCGATGGCAAAATGTCATCAGATGACCAGACAATCATGGATCAATTTGGTATCACGTACTCGCTGTCCAGATACCATCTTGATGACAGGCGTTTCATGGAGCTGAGCGACGCCGTCAAATATGCAAAACTGAAGCAAGGAAAGTCGTAGATCAAGACCTGGCCCGCGGGCGTCGGTCCACTCCCTTAAGCCCTGATGAACCGATATGGTTCAACGGCAGAAGTGCGGTCGTCACAAAACCGCAAGCTGGCCTGGTCATGCCAAACCTGGACCGATCCCTCCCACGCGCCATTGCGCTGTTTGTCGCATCGCAGGATGCCGCAGGGCTCGCTCAGGGCCTCGATGTCGTTCGGGTTGCTATCGAGCTTGGCAAACTTCCTTTTGTTCATCCAGACAATGAGGGTATTCGCGGCCTGGTCACTGATCGCGCCAGATCCCCGGATGTCGTAGCGCGTCGGCGGCTTGTCTTCGCTGCCTGTGCCGCTGGGTTTGCGGCAATGGGCCACAACGTGGATGTGCAGCCCGGTTTCCTGCGCCAGCCGGCACAGGTCGGTGCTGAATTGCTTTTGCTCGTCGAGGTGTTCTTCGCTTGAGCAAACCATCATCCAGCTGTCGAGCACAACATGGGTGCCGCGGTGCACATCCGCAAAGTACCGGCACAACGCCAGTGCGCGCGCTGGTGCGATCCGGCCAACATAATCGAAAAGCCAAAGTTTTCCGGCCGTCCATGAATGGAACTTGTCGATCATGGCCGCAGTCGGATGCTCAGCGCCGCACGCTTGGCGGGTTATGCGTGACATGGTGCGCCAAGGAAGCATTTCGAGACTGGCGATCAGGACCCGCTCGCCCTGCGCTGCCAGATCAACAGCGGCCTGACTGGTCATCATCGATTTCCTGTGACCGTTGTATCCTGCCCAGACCGTGACCTCGCCTGGGCGAAAGTGCAGCAGGCGCCGTGTCTTGCGAAGCAGCAAGCCGGGCGCGCTGTCCTCGGGCTTGTGTGGGTCGAGATCGGCCTTTACCTGATCGGCAAAATCCGACGCGCTGCGCACGGACGCATGAAATTCAGACTCGCCCAAGTAGTCGTTCAGGTCACTGCTGTCCTTTATCAGGTCCATATGGCCTCCGGTTCAAAAGTTGGTTTTGCTTGACGTCTTGCCTCAGCCGCCTGGCCTACTTCTGCCTTGATGCGTTCAAGTTCTCGATGCCACTCGCCGGTGCCAAGCCAGTCGTCGACCAAGAAACGTGGCCAGCGGACGGTCTCCACAAGCCGTTGTGTTGCGCGCGTCACAAGCCACCCACGGCGGCGCTCGGCGTCGATGACGTCAAGCTGAAATGGCCGGGCAAGCTCAATGTCACTGAGAATGGTTTTCAGGTGTGTTTTGCTGTCAGTCAACACAACAACCGACAAGCCATTTACCCAGTCCCAGCAGTACGCCTCGCCGGGCGTTGCGTAGACCACGGGATCCGGCCAGTCGAAGTGACCGGCTAGGACGATCACCACGACCCCGGACGGCTTCATTCCAGCGGCCCGGGCGTCGGCGATGGCGCGCGCGGCGCCACGAGGGTAGGGCGGTGTAATCATCTGGCACCATCCCATGGCTTCGGCTCGGAGTTGCCGCTGCTGCCGACCTCATCCTCCCAGCGCTTCTCTTTCAAGTAGCGTGCCGGGTACGGGATGAACTTGCCTTTCTCCTTTTGCCAGTCATCACTGCCCTTGCGGGATTCAATGTCTTTCAGGATGATGTCGAGCACCTCGCTGTTGACCCTTGCTGTGTCGAATGCTTTCACTGCTGCAGTCTTGGCTACCTTCTTTGGGTATGCTGACCAAAACAAGGCGAAGCCTGACGCGTTGTCTATCCTTCCCTTCCCTTCCCTTCCTCCCTGCGCGTCGAGGTCGCGTGGTTGACGCGTGCCGACGCGTGGGGCACGCGTGGTCTTTGCATCAGGCTCTGGCAGTTGACTCTCGCTCTCACGATGATTGATATGCTGGTGCGATTTGAAGGATGGGACGTAGGCGTAACCATTGCCGTACAGGATGACAAGGTCGCTTTCGATCAGCTCCTGGCAGAGTGCCTCTATCTGGCAATCATCAGCAGGCAGATAGCGCATTTTGAAAGTCCGCGGCTTCCACACCATGCGCGCCTCCCTGTCCGATTCGCACCAGAGTGCGATGTAGAGCAGTCGGGCCAGTGGCGACAACGAAACGATGTCTTCGCTTGTGAAAAACTCCGGTTTGATTGTCCTAATGCGTGCCATGTGACACCCCCATCTGGCGCAATGCCGCATCAACGCCGTCCAGGTCGCAGCAATGCTTGACCCATCCCCACTTGCTGAGGATGTAGCCGCTGCCAAGTTTCTGCAGGTGGTGGCCAGCTTTTGCGGCCCGTGCTGCGAGTGAGGCGAAGCGGTTGCGCTCCATCTCGGCATCGTTTACGATCGCGTCGTTGGTAGGTTGGTTTCCGAAGCCCTGGGAGTCGCAAGCTCCTGGGGTTTTCTCGTTGGGCGGCTTCATGCTGGCACCACTGGTCGATGTCAACTATCCTGACCGCTCGGCGACAACTATCCTGGCCGGTGGAAGCGGGGAATGAATTCGGTTGTTTATTTGGTTGTTCGAGCCTTTCGCGCAGGAGGGGCATGCCCC
>CAIYMN010000113.1 GCA_903927295.1 uncultured beta proteobacterium
CACCGCTCCCCGGCTTGGAGCCTACGGCCTGACGCGCTCACGCTTGCCAACAGCCATTGAAATAAAAGTCAGATCGACAAACCGAAAAGGGGACATTTCAATCTTGCGGAAAAGGGGACATTTCTACTTTGTGTTGACAGTCTGAAGGGAATGCGCCGATACTTGGAGCATGCATGAAAGGACACGACCCCATCGCCGGCTTGCCGGTCTTGTGTCAGCTTTCGTGCTGGTCTGCTTGACGCTGGGAATGGGGCGGGCCAGTCTGATCGATCTTCCGGATCGGTTGCTCGCGGCAGTTGAAAAGCGCTGGGGCAAGCCGGCGTTGACGCGCCTGTCGGTCTGGCAACGAATGGTTAGGGACAGAAGGGCTGCCAGCATCGGGCAAGGCGCAGATGGTTCCAACCTGCAGCATGTGAATGGATTCTTCAACCAGGTGCCTTACTTCAGCGATCTGGCGCACTGGGGAGTGGAAGATTACTGGGCGACACCCGTCGAGACGCTGGCGTCTTTTGGTGGAGATTGCGAAGACTACGCCATCGGTAAATATTTCTCCTTGAAAGAAATCGGCGTTCCGGTCTCCCGGTTGCGCATAACTTACGTGCGTGCAGTCAACCTCAATGTGTCCCATATGGTACTGGCCTATTACAAGACGCCCGATGCAGAGCCGCTGATTCTGGACAATCTGATGAGCGAAATCCGGCCGGCGTCGCAGAGAACTGATCTGGTGCCGGTGTACGGGTTCAACGACGATGATCTCTGGTTCACACAAGGTGGTGCCAATTTGGGTGGCGCCAGCAATGTGCGTCTGTGGCGCGACCTGCTGGAGAAACTCGCCAGGGAACAGCAGGTTTAGGCGCTAGAAACCTGGCACCGTTACGCCGTTTTGCTCGATCATGGTCGACAGCTGCTTGCGCACCGCGCCGTGGGAACTCGTGATCATGCTGAACACAAGGCGTTGGCGCTCGGGACTCAAGGTCTTGCCGTGGGCGAAAGCCATTTGCGCCAAGGTCGGCTGCAGGCCGGCCTCTGTGCGACCGTATTGCAGCGCCTTGTCAAAGGCTAGCCAGAACTCCGCGTCGAGTTCACCTTTCCACTGTTTCGTGAGTGCGAGGTAAGCCCACGAATAAGGAAAAGTAGGGCGCAGGACCGTGGCGGCACGGTAGTGGCTGATCGCCTCGGTCAGCAGGTTTTGCCGCAAGGCCTCTTCTTCACTACCGAATCTTGGCCAGCCCATGGCTTGTGCACGTGAGGAGTGCAGATAGCCCAGATCATCATGGAGTTGTGCATTGTCGGGCGTGATCTGGAGTGCCGAACGCAAATCGTCACGTGCGCGAAGCCAAAGTTCCGTTGTCGGCATCGGGCCACGGTTGCCACGCCACTGAGTGACGGTCCAGCGTGTGGCCAGCGTATCAGCGTCGGACAAAGCAATGCGGCCACCATGCCAGACACTCAGGCAAGCAAGAACCAGCAGCAACAGGGCGGCAGCGCTCAATGCCATGCGATGTCTTGACGCTGCAGCAGACATATCGATCAGTCGTGTTGGCCGCCCAGAATCGCGACTGGCTTGTCGTGCACCATAGCCTTTGCCACCGCGTCGCCATAACGGGCACGCAAGGCGTCACGTCCTTCGCTGAGCAGCGGAGGGCGGTATCTCATGTTATGCGCGTCGGTTGCGGCCACGCAGTTCCAGCCCGCGTCGATCAGCTTGAAGGCTGTTTGCTGGGCTGGTATGCCAAAGCGGCCAGCCAGTGACCCCGCCGTCAACTGAAGCCAGCAGCCAGCTTCGGTAAAGGGCCGGATTTTCTCTGTGTCGATCATGACCACCTTGTTGCGTTCGGGGTGCGCAATGAGGGGGCGAATCTTTTGCTGGAGCAGCGCGTTGACGAATCGGATGCTGCCAACGGGAATGATTTGCGGTGGAAATTCCAGCAGGAGAATGCGGTAACCGTCCACCTCGCCCAGAAACGGAACTTCGTTGGTGTCGATCAAATCAAGCAGTTCATGACTCAAATGGGCTTCGCATCCCAGGCTCACCTTCAACGCAATGCCAGCCTGTAGCAGCTGTGCTTTGAAGTCGGCGATGGCAACCTGCAGATTCTGCCCTTGATTGGGGAAGCGACCCGGGTAGACGTGCGATGTGAGCACGGAGTGCGTAATGCCGTCGGCCACGGCAGCGTGTGCCAGTTCCAGAGCTTCTTGCAGGTTCTCCGGGCCGTCGTCAATGCCGGGTAAAAAGTGGCAATGCAGGTCGATCATGCCGCTTTGTCGGCGGCCTTGGTCTGACCGGACGAACCATAAGCGCCGCCGTAAGTTCCGCCGTAGGTCGAGCCATAGGCGCCGTAGCCGCCCTTGCCGTAGCCATGCTTGCCATAGCCGTGTTTGCCATAACCTGAATATTCGCCGTAATATTTTTCTGCCTTCTTGAGATCCAGAGCATTCAACACCACGCCAATGATGTGCGCGTTAGCGCGGGTGAGCCGCCGCAACCCTTTGCGCGCCAGGGCATACGGCGTGCTCTGCGCCTTGCTGACAAAAATAACACCGGTGCTCTGGGACGCAATAACCAAAGCGTCACTGACCAATTCAATCGGTGGTGAGTCAATCACAATCACTTCAAAGTGCTTGGCCAGGGCCTCCAGCGTGTGGCTGAAACGCTCGGACAAGAGCAGTTCCAGCGGGTTGGGTGGAATGGCGCCGGCACCAAGCACAACCAGCTTGGAGTCTGCCACCTTCTGCACGCAGTCGTCCAAACTGGCGGTGCCAGCCACCAACTCTGACAAACCCGGCTTGGTGGCATCGAGCCCATAGGTTTTCGAGACGCTGGGGCGGCGCATGTCGGCGTCTAGCAGCAAGGTTCTCTTGGTGGCGGAGTGGGCCATTGCCAGATTGCATGAAAAAGTCGATTTTCCTTCACCGGGGACGCTGGAGCTAACCAGGATAATGCGCGACGCCACGTCTACCGATGAAAGCAGCACCCCGGTGCGTGCCGTGCGAATAGCCTCTGCGTACACAGAGTTGGGCGCGTTGAGCACCAGTTGACCGCTAACGGAGCGTTCCAACTCTTCCGGGCTCAGCATGGGTATGACCGTCAAGACCGGCTGCTTTAGCCGCGACTCCACTTCCTCGGAAGTCTTGAGTGTATTGTCAAGCACGTCCAGCAGTAGCGCGAGCATGGCGCCAATGAGCAAACCGACGAACAGGGCGACCGTGATGATGAGTGATTTCTTTGGCTTGATGGGTCCGCCCGGCACGGCAGCGGTGTCGACCACGCGTGCGACGGTTGTCTGCAGGTCACTGGAGACGTTGGTTTCCTTGGAACGCTTGATGAACATGTCGTACATCTGCCGGTTCGACTCCACCTCGCGCTCATACTGACCCAACGCAAATTCCTTGCGGTTGATGTTCTGAACCGAGCCGCGCGCGCCGGCCAAAGCGGACTCCAGCATCTTCTCGGCGCTGCGGGCACGCTCATAGTCATGGTTGATCCCGCCGACCACCAGGTCGATCTGGCGTTGCAGGTTTTCATTGGTTGACCGGGACTCGGACTCTGCCTGTATGTATTTTGGGTGGTCCTTGCCGTAGCGTTGCGATACTTCCGCCAGGCGACGCGCGGCATCGCTTGCCTGCCGCTTGGCATCAGAGACTTGTCCACTGCTCAAGACTGCTGGTTGTGACGAGAGGTCGCCGCCGGCGGCGACGGCAGCCTGGATGACTTTGTAAGAAGCCTCAATGTCGGCACGACGCGAACGCGCCTCGATCAGCCGCATCTGCAGTTGCTCAATCTGCGGGCCGTTCGTGCTCTGTGTACTCTTGTCGACGTTGACGACACCGATCTTGTCGCGGTAGTCCTGCAGGGTTTGCTCGGACTGGTTGAGTTTTTCCTTCAATCCTGACAGGCGTTCCTGCAGCCAGACCGACGCTGTTCTGGTCATCTGGTAGCGCGCGTCGAGGTCGTTTTCAATGTAAGTCTGCGCCATCGTGTTGGTCACCGTGGCTGCCAGCGCTGCATTGGGGGCCGTGAAGCGAATGACGACCAGCTGGCTCAGGCGAATCGGCTCGATCGTGAGATTGGCGTTGAAGCTGCCATAGACCGCCTCCGTCAGCGCCTGCTCGGTCCACTGCCTGGGGGCCTCTTCGGTGGCAAATCCAATCTGCTTGAGGAAGGCGGCAAATCCCTTCTTTGGCGCGCGCGGATCAAAATCGGGGTTGTCGTAAAGCTTGAGCTTCTGGATGGCCTTCAGGGCCACTTCGCGCGACTTGATGATTTCAACCTGGGTCTGAAAGTATTCGCGTGACGCGCCGACGCCGGCATAGACGTCCTCAATGGTGACGACTTTCTGCTTGTTGGTCTCGATCAGAATGGTGGTCTTGGCCTCATAGATCGGTGTGCTGACAAAAGCGACGACTGCGGCAACCAGCGTGACGACGACGGCAAACGACAGGATCGCCCATTTACGCTTGAGCAGGGTCCTTCCGTACTCAACAAAGTCGAGTCGGGGCTCCAACTCTGTCGGGTCATGAAAGAAGACGGGTTTGGCGGGCGCTGGGCCGCTCAATTGTGATTCAGCCATTAGAGAACTCGGGTTCAGAAGAA
>CAIYMN010000114.1 GCA_903927295.1 uncultured beta proteobacterium
ACGCAAATTATGTCTACCAATCAATCACACACCAGCTACAAAGCCAATGTCTACAAGGCTTCCCGTCAAAAGTCACAAAATGCTATCCATAACTGGACGCTATGCATAAGGGCACTTATGAATAGCTATCCATAAGTGCCCCTAGAAGTCATTGAGCAAAGTGAGGAGCGGACGTTCGCGGCCTTGGTCCCGGATGCCAAAGCGGTCACACAGGTTACGGGTTCGTTTTCGTTGAACCGGCGGGCTCTTCATTAGGTGTCAGAGCACCGGCCCTACATCACTGGGATCGCACTGCCAATGGTCCTGTTTTGTGAATATCGATGTAACGAGCCTGAGCGATCCTGAAAGGTCGAACAATTTCTCTGAATTTTCAAATTCTCTTGCCGCCCAGACCCATAGGACTAGGGTCAATCGGCAGCCTGGTGCGTCCATTTAGTCGGCAAGATTTTCCTTGAATTGACGGTCCTAGCGAGGTGTCATTCGAACTGGTAGAGCCGCGCCGGGTTGTCCACGAGGATGCGATTTCTCGCTGCTTCATTGGCAACGACTTCGCATATCAGGTCGAGCAGGTTTGCGTCGTCGGGCCAGCCCTTGTCGTGTTCCGTGGGGTGTGGCCAATCGCTGCCCCAGACCACGCGGTCCGGTCCTTCTCTGGCGTATACGCGGGCCAGCTGAACGCTGTCGGCATAGGTAGGTGCGCAGACCATGCTCTCGTTGTAGAAGCCCGAAAGCTTGACCCAGGCCTTGCCCTGCTGCACCAGTTCCCGTACCATGGCAAAGCCGGGATGATTCAGCGCCCCGGGTTGCGGCACACGGCCTAAGTGGTCGAACACCACTTGCACCGGCAGGTCGCCCCACAATGCCCTGGCCTGCAGCAGCGTGTTGGCTGGTGCGTTGAGTTGGATATGCCATCCCATGGGCGCGATGCGCTCCGCCAGCGGGCGCACCATGTCAAGCGTGGTGGTGCCGGGCTGGGCAAGGTTGAAGCGTATGGCGCGCACGCCGGCTTTGTGCAGAACCTTCAGTTCGGCGTCGGTCACGCCGGTGTTCACCACTGCGACGCCGCGCGCGTTCTCCAGGCCGAACGCGGCTAGGGACTCCACCAGTAGGCGGTTGTCTACGCCGTAGGTCGAAGGCTGCACGATGACGTTGCGGCTGGTTCCGATGCGCCGCTGCAGAGCGCGGTAGTCGGCAACCAATGCGTCGGCAGGCCTGAGGCTGGCGTTCGCCTCTGCGGGGTAGCGGGCGTCGTAGATGTGATGATGGCAGTCGGTGGCCTTCGGGGGGACCGTGATACAGGGCAGATTTGAGCCTGAAGAAAATTTCATCCGTCGCCTCCGGGCCGCTAACCACGCAAGCCCACGCTGTAAATCTCCTCCACCAGGCGCAGCGTCTGCAGGTTGTCGCGCGGATCGGTCTCGAACTGCTGACCGTCGGAAAGCCGGTCCAGAAAGTGTCCGATGGCAGCGGCGTAGGAGTCGGTGTAGCAGGCTGCCAGGTCGTACTGGATTTGTTCGGGCCTGTCGCCCTGGCAACTCAAGCTGTTGCCGGACAGGCGGATACAGCCGCGCTCACCCACCAACAGCAGTTCATCCGGTTTCGCAGCGGGTTCACCCCAGACACGCAGATTGGACAAGAGGATCACCGTGGCACCGCTGGCGCTCTCAAAAACGAGCGAAGCACGGTCCTCTCCAGCCATGGCATCACAGCCCTTACCCAGTCGTGCGTGGACCAGCTGCAGGTTCCCCAGCAGGAAGCGCAGCGTGTCGATGTGGTGAATCAGTATCTCCATGACCAGCGCACGGCTGAGCGTGGCCATGAAGGGCTGTCGATCGATGGTCGCGTACCTGCCTTGCTCGTCAGCGATCAGGCCAGAAGTTAGAAAGCTCATCTGCGCCTGCACCACTTGACCGATGCGTTGCTCCTGTAGCCAACGGGAGGCTTGACGGTAATAGGGTCTGAAGCGCCAGTTCTCATGCACCATCAGGCGTGTGCGACCCTGGATTTCGGCCACCAGCGCGCAAGCTTCCTCGTAGGTTGGGGCCAGGGGCTTCTGGCACAGCACGGGTAATCCGTGCTGTGCGGCCAGGCGCACCATTTGCGCGTGGGTTTCGCGCGGTGCAGCCACATCCACGGCGTCGAGCTCACCTCGTTCCAGCATCTGCTGCGCGTTGGAAAAAATCTGATCGATGCCAAAAGCGCCGGCGCGCAGCTGTGCCTGGCTGGTGTTGGGGTCGGTAATGGCCACGACCCGCGCGCGTGCCGCGTGCGTACGCCAGGCTGTCAGATGATGCTGGGTAACCCAGCCCGCGCCGATGAGGCCAATGCGCATGGACCGGACCTGATGCTCGGGTATTGCGTCCATGCTCAGCGATCCTTGGCCACAATGGCTTTTTCGGTGACGACGTCGAACAGATAGATGGCCTCCTGTGCACATTGGAGGCCCACCGCTTCGCCGATGCGCACACAAGTATCGCGGTGCAGCCGCGCGGTGATCTCGCCTGCATTGCCGTCGAGCTCCACCATCACCAGTGTTTCTGCGCCCAGGGGTTCCACCCCGCGTACGTTGCCGCGCAGCACGGCAAGCTCACTGTCCGCATGTGTGGTGATCGACAGTTCTTCGGGCCGCACGCCAAGCAAGACCTCGTTCAAAGCGTTGAAGGATGCGTCCTGCCAGCGCGCCAAAGGCAGAACGCACTGGCCCACTTTGGCGTGGCGCATTCCATTTTGTTCCAACACCTGGGCGCGCACGATATTCATCGGCGGATTTCCCAGAAAGCGTGCGACGAAGGCATCGGCCGGTGCGCGGTACACATCCATTGGTCGACCGATCTGCGCCACTCGTCCCTTGTTCATCACGCAGATGCGCTGGCCCATGGTCATGGCCTCGACTTGGTCGTGCGTGACGTAAATCATCGTGGCCTTCAAACGCTGGTGCAAGCGCACCAGTTCGTTGCGGGTGTTGACGCGCAAGGCCGCATCCAAGTTCGACAGCGGCTCGTCAAACAGGAAGACCTTGGGCTCGCGCACGATGGCGCGGCCTAGCGCCACGCGCTGGCGCTGTCCACCCGAGAGCGCGAAAGGCTTGCGCTCGAGCAACTCGTCCAGGCCGAGGATGGCGCTGGCTTTCTTCACCCTTTCGGCAATTTCGGTCTTGACCACCTTGCGCCGCTTCAGGCCGAAACTCAGGTTCTCTGCGACGGTCATGTGCGGGTAAAGCGCATAGGACTGGAACACCATGGCAATGTCGCGGTCCTTGGCGGCGACCTCGTTGACTTCACGGCCATCGATCTCCATGTTTCCTCGGGTAATCGATTCGAGGCCGGCAATCATGCGCAGCGTGGTCGACTTACCGCAACCCGAAGGGCCGAGCAAGACCATGAATTCACCATCGTTCACCGTGAATGAGACGTCATCGACAGACAGTGCAGTGGCACCGTGGTAACTTTTACAGATATTTTTCAGAGTGACGTTAGCCAATGGGATATCTCCGTTGTGCGGGTGTGGATAGAAGCTGTAGGCCTATTTCACTGCTCCAGCTGTCATGCCCTGAATCAGTTTTTCCGAGAAGAAGGCGTAGACGATCAACACGGGTATCACGGCGATCATCATTCCTGTGGCGATCATTCCAATATCCTGGAAGTAGTCGCCCATGAAGGCGCGGATGCCGATGGGCAAAGTGCGCAGACTGGGATCGCTGATCAACACCACCGCAAACAGGAACTCGTTCCACAGTTGAATGAAGTTCAGGATGATAGTGGTGGCAATGGCGGGCATTCCCACCGGCAGAACGATCTTCCAGAAGATCTCGAAATCCGAATAGCCGTCAATCTTGGCGGCATCGAACAGGTCCTGCGGAATGCGCGCGAAGAAGCCTTCCAGCAGGTACACGGTGAGTGGCAATTGCAAGCCCACGTACACCAAAGTGAGACCCAGGCGTGTGTTGTAAAGCTCATAGTCCACCAGCACCTGAAACAACGAGATCAGGATGATTTGGGGCGGGAAAACGATGGAGCTGAACAGCGTGAAGTAGATGAGACGATTGCCACGAAAGTTGTAGCGCGCTAGACAGTGCGCAGCGGCTGCGCCGAACACCGTCACCATGGCCACGGCAGCGCCCACGATGACCGTGCTGTTCCAGAAATACTGGGCAAAGTTGGAGTCCACCCAGGCGATGCGGAATTTTTCCCAATGCATGGTCTGCGGCCAGGCGAAATGCGCCGCGCTGATCTCGGGCGTGGTGCGTAGCGACATCGCACCAAGCCAGACGAAAGGCATCGCCGAGTACAGGGTGTACAAGGTGATGATGGCCATCAGACCGCCCTGCCGCAGCAGGCGTGACGCCGAGTCGCCGTAGGAAGGGGTAGCACGCATAGTCATCAGTATTCCAGGCGCTCGCGCCGGCGAAACAGCAAGTTGAAGAACACCACGAAGCCCACGACCACAAAGAACCATACAACGGCGATCGCCGACGGGTAGCCCAGATCGAAAGTGTTCCAGTTAAAAGCGCGCTTGTAGACATAGGTGGAAACCGTTTCGGTCGCCCACATGGGGCCACCTTCGGTCATGACCCAGACCAAGTCAAACACCTTCATCTTGCCGATAAAAGCCAGGATGTAGAGGTTGAGCAGTGTTGGCCAGAGCATGGGAACGATCACGTGCACCAGCTTGTCCCACCAGCCGCAGTTGTCCAGTTCCGCTGCTTCGAGCACTTCGGAAGGCAGCGAGTGAAGCGCGGCCAAGCAAACTACCATGTTGAAGCCCGCCCATTTCCAGGCGTGAGTCACTATGAGCGAGGCCAGCGCGAACTTAGGGTCGCCGATCCAGGCTTGCACCCAATCGCCCAAGCCGACGTTGCGCAGTGCGACGTTGACTACACCCCAATCGTAGTTGTAGATCCAGACCCACATGATGCCCACCACCACGTAGGACAGCAGCACCGGCGCGAACCAGGCCACGCGAAGAAAGCGCGCGAAAGGAACACCCGCGTACAGACAGAGCGCCAGCAGCAAGCCCGTTCCCACATCGAAGAATGGTGCAACCATGGACCAGATCGCCGTGTTGCGCACCGCTGCCAGAAAAGTGGCGTCGTGAAAGACCTCGGCGAAATGGGCTAGCCCGACAAAATCCGAAGAAACGATGTCGTTGATGATGAAGAAGCTGTTGTAGAAAGTCCGCACTACTGGGTAGGCGGTGAGCGCCGCGTACACCAGCAGCGCCGGCGCGAGAAACAGCATCAAGGTCGGCCACGATGTGCGGCGCGAGTCCGCCTCGGGTGGTACCAGCAGGGAATCGAGTTGCTGGCGCCACCGAGACTTGGCTGCAGGCGAGGCGCTGGGGACAGGTATGGGCGCCATTGCAAAAATATCAGGACGCCACTTTGCAGGCGGCGTCCATCTGGACGGCCGCATCCTTGACGCTGATCTGGCCGGCTGGGAAGGCGCGATTGAGTACCTGCGAGAAGGTGTCCCCGCACTTGCCGCTCATAAAGTGCAGCGGTGTACCGATGAAGTATTTCGCACCAATGCTGCGCTCCTGCAGGTCCTTGAAATACTGTGCGTGGATGCTCTGAATGCGCGAAGGATCGGTACGCACGCCGGTCTGCAGCAACACGCTCTCCATCCACTTGTTGCCGTTTTCGACTGTGGCGATGGAGTTGAGGACTTTGCCTGCGCAATCCTTGTTTTTGCTGCGCGAGTACATCACGTAGCTGCCGCCGACGGCAAGCGTCTTGCACTCAGGGCATTTCGAGCCGTTCATCGCCGGATACTTCATAAGGCCTAGTTGGAAGCCTTGAGGTTGTCCGCCTTTCTCAGCTGGCACGAACGCGCGCCCGGTGTACCAACTGGCGATCGGGAACATCATGGCGCCCGGATTGGTGTGGAAGTAGTAGTGCGATTCACCTAGTTTGAGGTTCGAAAAGCTCTTCGGATAGGCGCCGGCATCGACCAGCTCTTTGACCCAGTTCATGCCTTCTATCACACGAGGGTCACTGAACGAGAGCTTGCCTGTGAGCAGAGAACGATAGTCGTCAAGCCCAAGTTTGCGCAGCAACACCTCTTGCAGAAAATAGGCGCCAGGGTAAGGACGATCGCCCACGCCTGAGGCCACCGGCGTGATGCCGGCGGCGGCAGACTTCTTCACGAGATCGATGAATTGAGCCTGCGACAGTTGCATGCTCGGCGGGAGGGTGACGCCGACCTTTTTCAGCAAGTCCTTGTTGTAGTACAGCTCGACGGTATAGGCCTCCACTGGCAGTCCGTAGACCTTGCCGTTGTGGGTCCAGGCCTGGCGCGCCCAGTCTTCCAGGTTGTTCAGGTTTATGTAGCTGTCCAGCGGCTCCAGGAACCCGCTTTTGGCAAAGGCAATTTCGTCGGGCTCAAGCCAAAAGATGTCGGGTGCCTGCCCCGTCCGCACCGAGGTCTTGACCGACGCGTAGAGGTCGGATTTCTGGATGAATTGCAGGTTGACCTTGCACTGCGGTGTGGCCGCCTCAAACTGTTTTACGCGCTCTTCGATGAAGCTGCGCTTGGACTGTTCGTCCGGCCAATGACTCCACATAGTGATGGTCTGCTGCGGGGCCTGAGCCAGTGCGGGGCCTGCCAGCGCCGCACTGGCGAGAGCGACGGCCAGAGCGGGCGCGAAGCGTTGCCTGAAGGTTGTGCAAGAAAGGAATTTGGGCATAGTCATGTTTGTCTCCTGGATGGAATAGTTGATTGATGGAAATGCTGGCACAGCGCTGCGACGGTTGACGGTGGCTTCTCTCTTGATGGGCTGTTGGTTTCCCCGTGGTTGGTGATTTTTTCTTCAGACCCAGTGCGCCGGTCGCCTAACTGCGCGGATAGCCCGGCATGCTGAACAGCGCCTTGCGCAAGGCCGCCAGCACGCTCTCGGTGTTGGCACCGTTCAGGGCGCACAGAGGCGGGCGCACCGTCTTCCAGACCGGATCGCCGGAAAATTCCGCGACCACCCGCTTCATCGCCGGGATCATGGGAACAGCCTGGAAGATGTTGCGGATCACATCGGCGCTGGCCTGCAGGGTTTCTCCCTGTGGCGTGTTCCAGCCTTGGTAGAGCGAGTGGATGCCGGCGGGGTTCATGTTCACAGTGGCACTGATGCAGCCCACGGCGCCCAGCGGCAATGCTTTGGAGAGCAGCGACTCGCTGGCAGGGAAAACGTCAAAACCGTCTTTGGCAAAGTTGTCGATCATTGCTTTGGTGTTGTCCCACACTCCCGAAGAATCCTTGGCGCCAACCACCGTGTCGGGGTAACGCTTGCGCAGCATCTCGATGAGGTTCAGCGTGATCGGCACCTGCGTGAACTGGGGAATGTGGTAGAGATAGACCTTCAGGCGATCGCTGCCCACTTGCTCGATGACTTCGGAGTAGTAGGCGTATAAGCCCTCGTCCGACACGCCCTTGAAGAAGAATGGTGGCAGCATCAGCGCACCCGCAGCGCCGTTTTCCACCGCGTGCTTGGTCAACCGGATGGCGTCCGTGATCGAGCAGCCGCCGGTTCCCGGCATGAGTCGTGCCGCTGGAATGCCCGCTGCCAAAATCGCGTCGGTCAGGTAAATACGCTCGTCAACCGACAGCGATGCGGCCTCCGAGTTGGTTCCGAAAATGGCCAGACCGACCTGACTGTCGATCAACCAGCGGCAGTGCGCAATAAAGCGCTGAACGTCGGGTTTCAGTCGCTCGTCAAATGGGGTGAGCACGGGGGCCAGAACGCCGCGAATTCGGTTTGACATGGTGGTTCCTTGGAGGGGTGACTGAAAAGTTGACGGCTGCAGGTGTTCAAGCAGGTCTGGGTTCCAAGACGACGAAATGATCCATTGGCGGTTCTACGAATGAGTTTACTTGGCAAATAGGCAGGGGCGCAGTGTCTATTTCGCAGAGTTTCGGCGTATTAGCAAGCAAATTAAATAGGTTTTAGATATGTTCATAAGATAAAATTATTAATGTTTTAGAATGATATTTCTCCAAGGCAAAACATGGACGCCCGCTTTCTTTTGAGCTTCGTGACGGTGGTCGAGGTTGGTTCAATTGCAGAAGCGGCCAGAAGGCTCGACTTGACGCCGGCCGCCATTGCGGCGCGCGTGCATGCGCTGGAGGAGGAACTCGGTGTGGCGATCATCCGGCGCGCCGGGCGATCGGTCAAAGCGACCGAGGCCGGGTTAAAGATTCTGGAGCCTGCGCGTGCTGTGCTGCGCGACATACGCGACCTCCGTGCGATTGCGGGCGACGGGATCGCCTTGGGTGAATTGCGGCTGGGTGTCTTCGTTTCGGCCATGACCAGCGTGTTGCCGCCGGTTCTCAAGCGGCTCTACGCGCGTTTCCCCGAGCTCAACGTCTTCGTCGCCACGGGGTCCTCGGTGGAGTTGTGTCGCCAGGTCAGCACCGGCGCCATTGATGCCGCGATCGTGGTGGAGCCGCAGTTCGCCGTAGGGAAAAGCTGCGCCTGGTGCTCTCTAGTGGAGGAGCCCTTGGTGGTCGTGGCTCCCCTTGAAATGGCCGATCGCGATGCCCACGAACTGCTGCGCGCAGAGCCCTTCATCCGCTATGACAGGTCGGTACTGGGCGGACAGCTGGCGGACCGCTATTTGCGCGATCAGGGCATACGGCCGCGCCAACGTCTGGAGATCGACGGGCTGATGGCGGTTGCCGCTTTGGTGGCGCAAGGCCTGGGTGTGTCCCTGCTACCCGATTGGGCGTACCTTGGGCAATCCGGACTGGCGATTGTCCGTATTCCCTTGCCGCAGCGCGCACCTGTGCGTCACGTCGGTCTCATCTGGGGCGAGCAGGGCCCACGCTCCTCTCTGGCACGGGCCTTCCTGGTCGAGGCTCAAGCCGTTTTTGCGACGCCGACCCCGGAACGGCCCGCGGGTGATCAGAGCGGGAAGCAGGATCGCTGAGGGCTCTGGTCGATCCGTGTCATGGCGCATTGGGGAGGGTGCCCCACGTCAGGACTCGGGAGTTTTTCCGGTGATCTTCGGCGCCCGAAGAAAGTCGAAATCAACCCCCTTGTCGGCCTGCGTGACGGATTGCAGGAATAGCTTGAGATAGCCTCGATCTGCTGTCGGCTCGATCATCACGTTGTTGAGCGTTCGTGCTGCAAGCTCTTCCTCGGAGATCAATAGGCTAATCTCCCGCTTGCGAACGCTTAAGCGGATGCGGTCACCATTGCGCACTTGCGCCAATGGACCACCCACAGCGGCCTCCGGTGTCACGTGCAGCACGATGGTGCCGAAGGCCGTTCCGCTCATCCGGCCGTCCGAAATCCGAACGATGTCCTTGACTCCAGCTCGTGCCAACTTGAGCGGGATCGGGATGTAACCCGCTTCGGGCATTCCTGGTGCGCCTTTGGGTCCGATATTCTTCAGGACAAGGATGTCCGAGGCACTGACATCCAGGTCGTCCCGATCAATGCGGTTGACCATGTCCTCCATGTTCTCGAATACCACCGCGCGTCCTTCATGCTCCATCAGTTTCGCGTCGGCTGCAGACTGCTTGATGATGGCGCCACCGGGCGCCAAGTTGCCCAGCAATACAGCAATAGCGCCGTGTGGGTAGATCGGCTTGTCGATGGAACGGACGACTTCCTGCGCGAAGCCTGGGCCCGCTAGTTCAATTTCCTCACCCAGCGTTCGCCCGGTCACCGTCATGGCTTCCAGGCGCAGCAAGGGCTTAAGTTCCCGCAGCAGTGTAGCCATGCCGCCGGCCTTGTGGAAGTCTTCCATATAGTGCTGACCCGATGGCTTGAGGTCCAACAAGACAGGGGTTTCGCGCCCCATTCTGTCCAGCGCCTGCATATCGATTTCCAGGCCGACGCGGCCGGCGATGGCCGCGAGGTGCACGATGCCGTTGGTGGATCCGCCTATGGCCAGGAGTACGCGCATCGCATTCTCGAACGCCGCAGGTGTCAAAATTTTGTCGATGGTCAGGTGGTCGTGCGCCATCTGGACCGCTCGTGCACCGGTCTCCTCTGCGATGCGGATGCGGTCTGCCGTAACGGCTGGAGGCGACGCGCCGCCGGGAACTGTCATCCCCAGAGCCTCTGCAACGCACGCCATGGTACTGGCGGTGCCCATGACGGAGCAGGTACCTACGCTGGCTACCAGCTGGTTGTTCACGGCTGCAGCTTCATCAGCGTCGATCTCCCCCGCGCGGAACTTGCCCCAATAGCGGCGGCAGTCGGTGCATGCACCCACGCGCTCGCCCCGGTGCGAGCCGGTCAGCATGGAGCCGGTGATCAACTGGATAGCGGGAATGCCTGCCGATGCCGCGCCCATGAGCTGCGCGGGAACGGTCTTATCGCAGCCGCCAATCATGACAATCGCGTCCATGGGTTGGGCACGGATCATCTCCTCCGTGTCCATGGACATCAGGTTGCGCAGGTACATGCTGGTCGGGGCTGCGAAGCTCTCGTGAATGGAGATCGTGGGAAAATCCATAGGCAACCCCCCCGCCAGCATGACGCCGCGCTTGACGGCCTCGATCAATTGCGGCACGTTGCCGTGACAGGGGTTGTACGAGCTGCCGGTATTCGCAATGCCGATAACGGGCCGGTCCAGCGCTGCGTCCGTGAAGCCGGCGCCTTTGATGAAGGCCTTGCGCAGAAAGAGCGAAAACCCTTGGTCACCGTAGCTGGTCAGGCCTTTTCTCAGTCCGGATTCTTCGGGCGACTGGTTGGAATCAAGGTGGCTTGTCATGGTCATAGGGTTTGATGTAAAGGCGGGTTCGTGAACAGCTCATTTCTCCGCTTTGACTGGCTTGCCGGGGTAGGCCGTGGCCAGGTCAGTGCTAGAGACTTTGAGCCGCACTGCATGCGATTGACGCTTGACCATATTGTTTCCTTCGTATTGACATAAGAACCGATGCCCGGGGCATCCCCTTTGGCCAGTCGTTGCCGTCACGCTCATCTGATGGCTGGATTTTGGCCTTGTCGATTGATAAAAGGAATGATCGTTATCTATCTTTAGAAGATAAACCTTTTTTGTTTTAAGCGGTCCGCGGGAAGCGCATTAGGTGATCTGTCGGTACAGCGCCAGTTACTTGACCGCGCTGGACTCTCGGCTGAAACTTTGCTGCAGCGCGGTCCAGTCCTGGACGGATGATGCGGCGCCCAGGAAGATCCTGGGTTTCCATGCCCTCAGTGCAGCACAAGTAGTCGTCCGACAACCTAGTGACACGAAGCTCAAGAAACTGCTGCGTCATCCTGTTCCGTGTTTTCGCATGGCACCCGCTAGTGATCGTAGAGCAGCCGGACTGGGCGAGATTTTGATCGACTGTGCTGTCGACTGATATCTGCGCGCCCGAAGTCTTGTTGGTGTCCAAGCGCCACTGACGGAGGCAAAGTATGAAAAAGCGATGTCGTTCTATGATCGATACGGATCCTTCCCGCGTGTCAATGTGCCAATGACCCTTTACCTCCCGCTCGCCTAACTATCCGCACGCCGGTTGCTCACGCGGTGAAGCATAATTGTTTTATCGTTTAAAGATAGATAACGAACATTTCTTTTGCCCAAGGTTCAGAGCAAAATGTCTTACGTCAGTGAGTTGCAACGGGAACAAGTCAAGCCGATACCATGACTCGTACGCCGCGACGCTAGAGCATCTCGTTGACGCGTTCGAGAGTAGCTGTATTTTCGAAACGAATTCCCGTGACAACGTGCAAACCCTGCAACTGGTCGAAATAATCTACAACCGTTCACGTTTATAACTATTCCAGGAGATTTCAATGAAAAGACTACTTTCGTCGCTGCTGATTTTCGCGGTAGCCCTCGGTGCCTCGGCTGCCTTTGCCCAAAACGCGGCGCAATACCCGAGCAAGCCAGTCACGCTTGTCGTTCCGTTTGCCGCTGCGGGACCCACCGACGCGCTGGGACGCCTGATCGCACAACAACTGAGCGAGCGACTTGGCAAGCCTTACATCGTCGTGAACAAGCCGGGCGCTGGCGGCAACACAGGCAGCGCCAGTGTCGCCACCGCGCCACCTGATGGCTACACGCTGCTGCTGGGAACAGTTTCAACGCACGGCATCAATCCCTCCCTTTACAAAAACATGCCGTATGACCATCGCAAAGACTTCATCGCGATCTCGCAGTTGAGCCTAGTGCCGAACGTACTCGTGGTGAACAAGGACCTGCCGGTCAAATCGGTGCCCGAACTTATCGCCTATCTCAAGAAAAATCCTGGCAAGGTCTTTTATGCAACTCCAGGCGCGGGGACCTCTATCCATCTCGCCTCCGAACTCTTCAAGATGAGGACAGAGACCGACATGACGCACGTCCCGTACAAGGGAAGCGGACCGGCGATGATGGATGTCATGGGCGGCCAGGTACAGCTCATGTTCGACAACTCGGTCACGGCATGGCCCCAAGTTCTGGCCGGCAAGGTGCGCGCGATCGCCGTCTCCACGCCGACACGCCTCAAATCGGCCCCCGACTTGCCCGCAATTGCAGAGTTTCTGCCCGGATTTGAGGCGAGCGCGTGGCATGGCGTGTTCGCCCCTGCAGGAACGCCGCGCCCGATTATCGACAAACTCGCGACCGCAATCCAGGCGATCATGAAAGATCCTTCCGTAGTCACGCAACTCACAAAAGTGGACATCATTCCGGTGGGCAACACTCCGGCGGAGTTTTCCGTATTCATCAATCAGGAGACCGACCGATGGGCGGCGGTCGTGAAGAAATACGATCTGAAATCCGACTGACATGAAGTGCCAATTGCGGCCGCCCGCGGTACCCCTCATCACGATCGATCCCTACACCAGTTGTTGGTCATTCGCTGATCACCTCTACGACCAGTGGCCACGGCACTGGACCGGCACTGAGTTCGCCCTGTGCGGCATGGTACGTGTCGATGGCACACCGATGCGTTTCATGGGCGGACCGGAAGTGCTTGCAGTCAGCGTCCAGCAAACATCGCTCGAGGTGCGACCCACGCAGACGATCTACCAATTTGAGGCGGGTCCGGTCGAACTGGAGGTCGTTTTCATGAGTCCGCTGCTGCTTGCCGACCTGGAACTGCTGTCACGGCCGGCGAGCTATGTTTTCTTTCGTACACGCTCTCTCGACGGCGCGGTTCACCAGGTCGAGGTTTACCTTGACATGACCTCGCAATGGGCGGTCAACGTGCCGCACCAGAAAGTCTTGTGGAAACGTCAGGAAGCCGGTGCGCTGCTCGCGCTCAGCTTTCGCAATGAGCAGCAGCCGATCCTGCAGAAGGCGGGTGATGATCTTCGCATCGACTGGGGCACGGCCCTGCTGGCGGTGCCGCGCAATGCCGAAGCTCTGGTGGGGGATATCGACTATTGTCGCGCCGCGTTTGTGGAGCGTGGTGTGCTGAGCGACGAGCACTTGCTGCCCATGCCGCGCAAGTCGACCTATTGGGGCGAGACGGTGCTCGCGGTGAAGTTGGATTTGTCGTGTTCTGCGAAAACTGAGGGCGATAGCGTTGCGCTGATCGGTTACGACGACGAATATTCAGTGGAGTATTTCGGCGCGCCGCTACGCGCATGGTGGAGGCGCCATGAGGGCGCATCGCCCGAGAAGATGCTCAACGAAGCGTATGCGGAGCGTGCATCGGTGCGCGAGCGCTGCATCGCCCACGATGACCACCTGCTCGCAGAGGCCGAGCGGGTCGGAGGCGCTCAATACGCCAGCCTCATCGGGCTGGCATACCGTCAGGCGATCAGCGCCTGCAAGCTGGTCGCCGCGCCCGATGGTCGCCCGTTCTTTTTCTCCAAGGAGAACTTCAGCAACGCCTGCATGGGCACCGTGGACGTCAACTATAAGTCGGCGCCGCTCTTCATCTACGCCAACCCGGAGTTGATGAAGGGTATGCTGGATCCCATCTTTGACTATTGCCGCAGCGATCAATGGAAATTCGGATTCCCGGCGCACGACCTGGGTTTGTATCCGAAGGCCAATGGACAGGTTTACAAAAATTTCCACCTACCCCATCAGACCGAGGTGGCTCAGATGCCGGTGGAGGAATGCGGCAACATGTTGACGCTCACCACCGCAGTGTGCCTGCGTGAAGGCCACGCCGGTTATGCCGCGGCACAGTGGGACCAGCTCACACATTGGGCGGACTATCTCGTCCAGCACGGACTCGATCCCGAGGCGCAGCTAGTCACCGACGATTTCACCGGAATGATGGGCCACAGCGTGAATCTCTCCGCGAAGTCCGTGGTCGCGATCGCCTGCTACGCAAAGCTCGCCGCGATGCAGGGCAAGCAGGCGGACGCTGCCAAATACCGCGCCATCGCCGAAGACTACGCCGAGCGCTGGCAGCGTATGGCCGACGACGGTGACCACTACCGGCTCGCATTTGATCAATCGGGTACCTGGAGCCAGAAGTACAACCTCGCGTGGGACACTGTCTTCGGTCTCTCCCTTTTTCAAAAAGAAGTCATGCAGAAGGAACTCGCCTTCTATGCGAAGCATCGGCTCAACTATGGAACACCGCTTGACAGCCGCAGTCCCGCTGCCAAGCCGGAATGGGCGATCTGGGTGGCAACGATGGCTGACTCAAAAGGTTCATTCGAGGAGTTCATTGCGCCGATTTACCGCTATGTAAACGAGACGCCAAATCGGGTACCTCTCGCCGACATCTACTTCGCACATTCGGGAAAGCGGCGCGCCAACCAGGCGCGGTCGGTGGTGGGTGGGTTTTTCATGAAGCTGCTGGCCGACCAACTGGCTCAAGCGCACAGGCGCGATGGAAGTTGAAGGAAGACATTTCATCCATGACGCTGATGAATTGCTCCGCGCACGACGTTTTAACAAGGTTGGGGGCGGCGCAGTATCCGTCAGACTGAGGTCTGGGCTCGATGCGTTGCTGATGACACCCACCTCGGCGTGCTGTTCTGGCACCGTGTCGATGGAAAAGTCGCCAAGGCAAGAAAAGATTGGCAATTTGGGAATCACTGAAGTCGAGCGACCGCCATCAAAAACGAAGACGTAAGGCTGTTGGTTGTCCTGAGATGGCCATCCCTGATTGGCAAACCACAAAGCCGGCATAGAGAACAGGTTGCCAGACTGCAGTCACTGGTTGGCACGAGCTAAGTGCCCTGAGTGGACATTGGCGAGATCGTTTATGTTGCTCAACTGCGGTCATTCAGGATGTGTCTTGTTGTCGGCAAGAATCCTCAGGAGATGTGCAAAAAAGAGGCCGGTTCGTTAAGTTGTCGAACCGGCCAAAGACCCCC
>CAIYMN010000115.1 GCA_903927295.1 uncultured beta proteobacterium
GGAACTGCAGAGCCGGCGCAACAGCCTGAGCAAGCAGATCGGTCAACTCAAGGCCAAGGGCGCAGCCGGGCAGGCCCAGTGCGATGCAGTGATGGCGGATGTGGCTGGCCTGAAAGCCGAACTGGAGGCCTCTGCAGCCAGGCTGGATGAGATACAGACCGACATGCAGGTGCTGCTGCTGGCGGTACCGAACCTGCCTCACGAAAGCGTGCCCGTGGGTGCGGATGAACATGCCAACGTCGTGGTGCGCAGCTGGGGTACTGCCAAGGCGTTTGACTTCCCGGTGAAAGATCACGTGGATCTGGGGGCGCCACTGGGGCTCGATTTCGAGATGGGGGTCAAGCTC
This sequence comes from uncultured beta proteobacterium, assembly GCA_903927295.1. GTDB lineage: Bacteria > Pseudomonadota > Gammaproteobacteria > Burkholderiales > Burkholderiaceae_C > Rhodoferax. Next base: position 347 of record CAIYMN010000115.1, read on the forward strand.
TCGGGTGCCCGCTTCGCCGTCATGAAAGGGCCGTTGGCGCGTTTGCATCGGGCTCTGGCCCAGTTCATGCTCGACGTGCAGACCCAGGAGCATGGCTACACCGAGTGCTACACGCCGTATATCGTGAACGCCGAGACGCTTCGTGGCACCGGGCAGTTGCCCAAGTTTGAGGCCGATCTGTTTGCCGCGAAGAAGGGCGGGCAGGAAGGCGAGGAGGGACTGGAGGACGGCGCCCTGTACCTGATTCCGACCAGTGAGGTTCCGCTAACCAATTTTGTCCGTGACGAAGTGGTGGCGGAATCGGCATTGCCCATCAAGCTGACAGCGCATACGCCGTGTTTTCGCTCTGAAGCTGGCAGCGCCGGACGCGACACGCGAGGCCTGATCAGGCAGCATCAGTTTGACAAGGTGGAAATGGTGCAGATCGTGCATCCGGAGCAGAGCTATGCGGCGCTGGAAGAAATGACAGGCCACGCTGAAGCGATTCTGCAAAAGCTCCAACTGCCGTATCGGGTGATGTCCCTGTGCACCGGTGACATGGGTTTTGGCGCAAGCAAGACCTACGATCTGGAAGTCTGGCTCCCCGCGCAAAACACTTTCCGCGAGATCAGTTCGGTCTCGAACTGTGAGGCATTTCAGGCACGCAGACTGCAGGCGCGCTTCAAGAATGCACAGGGCAAGAACGAACTGGTTCATACGCTCAACGGCTCCGGTTTGGCCGTCGGGCGAACCCTGGTGGCGGTGCTGGAAAACTACCAGAATGCCGACGGCTCCGTCAGCGTGCCGCAGGTCTTGCAAAGCTACCTGGGTGGACAGAAGGTTTTGGGCCAAGCACCAGGCAAGGCCTAGAGCGTGACGCTGGTGTTGACGTACCCAACTATTGTCCTGAATCAAGGTTTTGCCTTGGGTTTGCAGGTGCGCCCCGGTCATAATGTCGGTTGTGTGACACTCGGCAGTCTTAGGGCGCGCTGAAGTCCGGTGACTTTTTTCATTCCCAAAGGAAAACTATGCCCGCCTGGTTGCTGTATAGCGTTGTTTCATTGTTTTTCGTTCTTGCAGCGACTGCGCTTTTCTTCTTCATCGTGACCCGAGGCGCCCTGTTGATGCGCGGCGTCATGGCCGGCTCCGAGAGTGACGCCGCACATGTCTATCCGATTTATTCGAATCTGCGCCTGATCCGAATGATCGACTTCCAGCCCATCATTGCGGCAATTTTGTTGTTCCAGTATGACCGTCTGGTGTCTGCCATCACGCACGGCCTGCAGAACATGAACTTGCGCGGCAAGAACGTGTTGATTACGTCCTGTGCCTTTGGTAACGTGATTCCGCGTGTCGTGAATGCAGCCATAGACACCGGCGCGCGACGCGTTCTGATTGCCGACATCATCAAGAACGAACTCGATCATGCCCAGGGCAAGCTGCTCTCGCATGCCGGCAAGATCGAATTCCTGCAAGAAAACGCCATCGCCATGAAGCAGGCCGATAACTCGGTCGCCGCCAATGTGATCTTTTTTCTATTGCACGAACTGCCGCATCACCTGAAGGGCCAGGCCCTGAAAGAGGCAGGCCGCGTGCTGGAGCCGGGCGGCAAGCTGTATCTGGCTGAATTTCATCGGCCCGATCTGTGGGTGCTGCGTGCCTTGAGCTGGACCTATTTCAAGGTCTTTGAGCCGCTTGGTCTGGCGCTCTGGGATACGCACGATCCGCTGAAGCAGCTGGAGGCCATGGGTGGCTTCACCTGCGAGCGCCGCACGGTGTTCTTCGGCAACTTCCAGATCATTGTTGCGACAAAGAATCCTGCCTGATCGCGCGGGGGCACTTGGCCCTATCCCCACATTGTCAAGTGACTGGCTGACTCAGCGCGCGCAGCAGGGTTGAGTAGAGTTGTTCCGGACTGATCGGTTTGGCCAGGAAGTCGTTCATGCCGGCCTCAAAGCACTGCGCCCTGTCCTCGGCAAATGCATTGGCTGTCATGGCAATGATGGGTGTGTGCCGGTAGCCGTGAATCTGCCGTATCTGCAAGGTGGCATCCACGCCGTTGACCTTGGGCATTTGCATGTCCATCAGGATCGCCGCGTAACTGTTCTTTCTGGCCAGGGCAATCGCTTCGGCGCCGTCTGCCGCCATGTCCACCACAAGATCAAGCGCCTGCAGCTGTATCTGGGTCACTTCGCGGTTCACCGGTTCGTCGTCAACCACCAGAATGCAGTGGCCGCAGTAGCGTTGCCTGATAATCGCTTCGGCATTCAATTCTGTTGGCGATGGTGCTGATGCCGGGGCTGCTTTGACACGCTTCTTCAGTCTGGCAGTAAACCAGAAGGTACTGCCAACCCCCGGTGTACTCTGGGCACCCACTTCGCCTCCCATCATGTTGGCCAGGCGCTTGGTGATGGCCAATCCAAGGCCGGTGCCACCGTACTTGCGGGTCAAGGAGTTGTCGGCCTGCTCAAAGGCACCAAAGAGTCGGGTCATGGCTTCGGGGCTGATGCCGATGCCGCTGTCCTGTACCTCGAAACGAACTGTCAGAGAGTCATCCGCTTCTTCCTGCTTGAGGGTGCGCAAAATCACTGTGCCTTTTTCGGTGAACGTGACGGCGTTGCCGGCGTAATTGAGCAAGGCTTGCTGCAGACGTGTCGGGTCGCCCAGCAGGTTCGCTGGCAAGGGATCACTCTGGATCAGAAGTTCTATGCCCTTGACCCTGGCGCGCTCCGAGATGATGGAGTGGACGTTGGCCAGCAGGCTGCTGATGACCAGCGGGGCTTCCTCCAGTGCCAGCTTGCCGGCTTCGATCTTCGAGAGGTCCAGGATGTTGTTGATGACCGAGAGCAGGTGCTGGGCCGAGGTTTCGATGGTGTCAAAGCGTCTTGCCTGCTGGGGCGTGATTCCCTCCCGGCGCAGGATGTTGGTCATGCCGATGATGCCGTTCATGGGCGTGCGGATTTCATGGCTCATGTTGGCCAGGAAGGCGCTCTTGGCGACGCTGGCTGCTTCGGCCTGGAGTTTGGCGGCCGAGAGCAACACATTGGTGGCTTCAAGCGCAGCGGTCCGTTGGCGCACGCGTTCTTCCAGGCTGGCGTTGATCTCTTTGATGCTGATCTCTGACTGCTTGCTCTGGGTGACGTCGACGTTGATTCCGAGCATGCGGTTTGCCGTGCCGTCTGCGTCGCGCATGACCAGGGCGTTTGCCTTGAGATATTTCACCGTACCGTTGGGCTGCAGCACCCTAAAGACGGTGTCAAATTCCTTTTCTCCCCTAAGTGCTGCCTGGCATTCGGCCATTGCCGTGTCCTTGTCCAGCGGATGTAAACCGTTAATCCAGGCGTCTATGTTGTTCGGGGACGTCTCGCGTGCAATCCCGTACAGTTCGAACATCCGGTCGTCCCATTGCATCGTGTTCTCACGAACGTTCCAGTCCCATACACCAAGTGCTGCCGCTGAGGTGGCCAACAGGAGTCGCTGCGATTGACTCTTGAATTCCGCTTCCGCCAGCTTGCGCTCTGTAATGTCGGCGAATGTCACTATCACCTCAACGAGCTTGCCATGGTTATCGCGCGCCGGGTAGGCATTGCAAATCACCCAGGTCGGCTCGGTGCGACCAGGGTGACGCACACCGACCACATAGTTCTGCAGGCGCTCACCTGACGCAATCACCCGATTGACGGGGTAATCCTTCAGGGGCATGGGGCTGCCATCGTTTTGAAGAAAGCACCAGTGGGGGTCCGGGGCAGTCTTGCCCAGCATCTGGTCCTGGGTCAAACCCAGAAGGGTGCCCGCCATCGAATTGGACAGCACAATCGAGGTGTCCGGCCTGTGAACCACCACACCAGAGGAGAGGTTCTCGAGCAGGGACCGGTAGCGTTGCTCGCTGCTTTGCAGTGCGGCCTGAGCCCGGTAAGCTTCGGTCACATCACTGAAGACCAGCACCACGCCGACGATTTCGCCAGAGCCATTGCGAATGGGCGCGGCGCTGTCGGCAATCTGGTACTCCTGTCCATCCCTGGCCACCAGGACCGTATGGTTCGCCAGACCGACAACGTCACCGAGCGCCATCACCCGTTGCACCGGGTCGACCACGGTCTGGCGGGTTTCGGCGTGGACGAGGCGGAACACTTCGGCAAGCGGCCGGCCACTGGCGTCTGCCAGCGTCCAGCCACACAGACGTTCAGCCGTTGGATTCATTCGCGTCACTCGCCCGGTCGGGTCGGTGGCGATGACAGCGTCGCCGATCGAGTTCAGCGTGATCCTGCTGCCTTCTTCGCTTTGTTCCAGCGCAGCTTTGTTCTGTGCCAGTTTTAGCAGCAGTTGATTGAAGCCGTTGATCAGTGTCCCGACTTCGTCCTGACGGGAGACTGGCAGAGGCTGCGCCGACTCGGGGTACTCTGCCATGTGGGCAAGCTCGCTCGCTGTGTCGAACATCGGTGCGAGCTGACGGGTCAAGATCCACCAGGTCAGAGTTCCGGCCAGCAGGGTCAGCAGGATCGCGGCAAACCACATGCGTTGTTGCATCGTGCGCACCGGGGCAAACGCTTCCTCGGTGGACAGTCCGGCATACAGATACCACTGCGCTGCCGGAATCCTCTTGATGGAAGCTATTTCCTTCTCACCAAGGGTATTGACTACGATGTCATGGCCCTCATAGCCCGCGATATTTCTGTCGAGATAGGCGTTGACGCCTGGCGGGGGAAGCACCATCAGGACCCGCTTCTTGTCGGACGAAGTGACAGAAATCCGGTATTGCGCCGACACGACAGTGAAATTATTGGTCTTGCTGGAGGCAATTTTGGAAATCCGGTCCAGAAAGTTCGGCTTGCCCAGATCGGTCGTACCAATCAGCGCGCCTATCACTTGCCCCTGCGGATCACGAATGGGGGTCGCCATGCCAAACACCGGGGTGTTCGCCACCTTGCCCATCACGGGCTTACTGACAAGAGACTTGCCTTCTCTGAGTGCAGCCGCGATGTAATCCCTGTCGAGATAGTTCGTGCCCACGCGACCGGCGGAAACGGGAAAAGAGGCTATTGCCGTACCGTCCATGCCAACGACGAAACTTCCCAAGTTGAATTGGCGATTAAATACGGGCCGACTTTCCAGCATCGTCTGTACCGCTGCATCGCCTTTTGAAATGGCGGAGGGCAGCGCCACTGCAACGAGATTCAAAGCGTCAAAGCGGGCCAGCACCTCGTCATTGATGTCAGCAGCAACCATGGAAACTGTAGCGAA
>CAIYMN010000116.1 GCA_903927295.1 uncultured beta proteobacterium
CAGTTTGACCACGCCAACGGCTCACGTCAGTTGCTCAGCCTGGCGTTGGCAACCCAGCTCGGTGCCGATACCTCGGTGGCCGCCGATCTGGAATACCAGCGCAAGAGCCAGCCCTCGGTGCCCGGTCTGGGCTTGCTCGACAGCAATGGCGATGGTGTCGGCGACAGCCTGCCCGCCAGCATCAACCCGCGCCTGAACCTGAACAACCAGAGCTGGTCCCTGCCCTTTCAGTCCAGCAGCACTACCGCCCAGATTGCCCTGAACCACCGCTTCAGCGCTGACTGGCAGGCACGACTTGCCTTCAACACGCAGACCACGCAGATCAACGACCGGCTGACCTTTCCGGACGGCTGTGGCAACGCCGCAAGCTACGTCTATCCGGGTCTGTGCGCCAATGGAGACGTTGACGTTTACGACTACCGCAGCGAAGGTGAGCGGCGCAGCCTGCAAAGCTGGGACGCGCATCTGGATGGCAAGTTCAGCGCGTTCGGTTTGTCACACAGCACACGCCTGGGCCTGAGCGGCCACAGCAGCCGTGCTGACTTGCCGCCGATGCAGGCGTACAACTACATTGGCAGCAGCAACATCTTCGCGCCGGTGGCGCTGCCGGCCGACCCTACGTTGACGGTGCTGAACAGCAACAGCCGCGAGCGAGCGCTGGACGGCTATGCCTCGCTGGCCTCACGCTGGAGCCCGGACCTGCAGTCGTTTGCCGGTGTGCGCCTGTCCCGCCTGAGTCGCAGCAGCGAGTTAAGCGATGGCACGCAGGCGGTGTCGTTCGAGCAGACGGTCAGCACACCGTGGGCTGGATTGGCATGGTCAGCCAATGCCAGCACCATGCTTTACGCTTCCTGGGGTCAGGGCGTGGAACTTGAAGCCGTGCCGAACCGGCCGATGCTGTTCGCCAATGCGGGTCAGGTCCTGCCTGCGCTCAAGAGCGAGCAGACCGAGATCGGCCTGAAGTGGCAAGCCAATGCCCGGTTGCTTCTGACGGCAGCCGCCTTCAACATCAACAAACCCTATGCTGACGACCAACCAGTTGCCTCGCCGGGCGCATTGCCAATGCGAGTAGCGGGCGCCAAGACGGCACGCCATCGCGGTCTGGAGTTGAGCGCCGCGGGCAGGGTCTTTGATGCGCTCTCGCTGCAGGCCAGCCTCATGGCGCTGGACGCCCGCTATACGCAGGCAGTGGACCCGACGCTCGTGGGGCAGCGCGTCACCAATGTGCCGCGCGTCAAGGCATCCCTCTTTGCCGACTACAAGGTCGGCGCGCTGCCCGGTCTGGCCGTCAATGCCCTGGCAAGTTTCGCGAGCCCCAAGACGGCGACCGCCGACGGCAGTGTGGAACTGCCCGCATCCTGGCAGCTCGATGCCGGCCTGAGCTACCCGCAGTCCGTTGCCGGGCAGTCCGTGCTGTGGCACGTGAATCTGGAAAATGTCACCGACCGGATCTACTGGCGTGAAGCACCGACCACCGCTTGGGGCGGCATCTACCTGTTCCCCTCGACACCACGCACGTTGCGCGTTAGCGCCACACTGAGCTTCTGATCCATGCTGGCGACCGCCTTTACGCTGCTGGGTACGGCCGTGAGCTGGCTGGAGGTGCTTGCCTTTGTGCTGGCGCTGGCCAATATTGCGTGCAATGTAGCGGAGATTCACTGGGGCTGG
>CAIYMN010000117.1 GCA_903927295.1 uncultured beta proteobacterium
GGCAAGATCAGTCCGCTGTCGGGCCAGCCTCTGGACCTGCAATGCACCGTCAAGGCATTGACGCCCTCGCTGATACAGACCGGCCTGTCCAACACCCCCACACCCATGGGCGACTGCGCGCTGGTGCATGCGCAGGGCATCGAAATCCTGCTGTGCAGCCTGCGCAATCAGGCCATGGGTACCGATCTCTTCACTGGCGCAGGTTGCGAACTCACTCAACGCAAGATCATCGTCGTCAAATCGTCGCAACACTTTTATGCTTCATTTTCAAAGATCGCGGCCAAGGTGATTTATGCTGACGCACCGGGTTCGGTTGCACGCGACCTCAATACCCTGCCTTATCGCAAGGTCAGGCGCCCGAAATGGCCACTGAAATCCTGAAACTGCGCATCCGATCTTTCAACATTCAAGAAGAGGAGACCCTATGAAACATCGCACACTTGCCTCTCTGGCCTGCCTGAGCGCCCTGCTACTGGGAGTTGCAGGCACACCGGCCCTTGCCCAGACCAAGACCTTGCGCGTGGTCGCCCACGCCGACGTCAAGATCCTGGACCCCACCTTCACGACCGCCTACATCACCCGCAACTTTGGCTACATGGTGTACGACATGCTGTTCGGCCGTGACGATAAAGGTATTCCGAAACCGCAGATGGTCGAGAAATACAGCACCTCCAAAGATGGCAAGGAGTGGTCGTTCACCTTGCGCAGCGGCCTCAAGTTCTCGGACGGCAGTCCGGTCACCGCCACCGATGCAGTTGCCTCCATCCAGCGCTGGGCGAGCAAGGACAGCATAGGCCGCGCGATGGCGGCCTCAGGCCCGGAGTGGAAGGTCGTGAATGCCACGACGTTCACACTGACGCTGAAGGAACCTTTTGGACTGGTGCTGGACGGACTCTCCAAACCCTCCGGTTTTCCTCCCGTCATCATGCCCGAGCGCCTGGCCAAGCTGCCGACTGCCACGCCGATGACCGAGGTGCTGGGCTCCGGCCCCTTCGTCTTCAAGCGCGATGAATGGGTACCCGGCAACAAACTCGTCTTCATCCGCAATCCGCATTACCTGGCACGCAGCGAGCCGGCCAACTACCTCTCTGGCAGCAAGAAGTCCGCCTTCGACCGCGTCGAGTGGCTGTACCTGCCAGACGCCAACAGCGCCATCGCGGCGCTGCAAAAAGGCGAGGTTGACTACGTGGAGCAGGTCCCACCCGACTACATCACACCGCTGCGCGTCGACCCCAACGTGAAAGTGGCAGCGTCCGGCGCCTGGCAGGGCTGGATGATCATGAACCAGTTGCACCCGCCCTTTAACAATCCGAAAGTGCGCCAGGCTCTGCTCAAAGCCGTGAGCCAGGAACGCTTCACTTCCGCCATGGGTTACCCGCTGGACATGCGCGTCACTTACTGCGCTGCGCTGTTTTTGTGCGGTGGTCCGAATCAGACCGATGCCGGCGCTGAGCCTTACCGCACGGCCGATGTCGCCAAGGCCAAACAACTGCTCGCCGAATCCGGTTACAAGGGCGAGAAGATCGTGCTGCTGGTACCCAGCGACGTTACCTACCTCAACGCCATCGGCCTGATGGCGGCGCAGACCATGCGCAGCATCGGCATGAATGTGGACACACAAAACATGGACTGGGCCTCCATCGGTGCACGCCGTGCCAAGCGTGACGCTCCCGAGGCCGGCGGCTGGAACATGTATGTGACGGTTGCCGGTGGCTTCGATGCCGACTCGCCCGTGACCAACGCCTACTTGAGCGCCGCATGTGGCAACTCACTGCCGGGCTGGCCCTGCGACAAGCCGCTGGACGAATTGCGCACCGCCTGGATCAAGGAGGCCGTGCCCGCCAAGCGCCGTGTGTTGCTCGATCAGTTCCAGCAGCGCGCTTACGAGGCCTTGCCTTATATCAACGTCGGCCAGTACACCCCGGCAATTGCCTTTCGCAAGAACATCAAGGGCGGCGAGCGGCTCAACAGCGGCCTGCCCACTGTCTGGATGCTCGACAAGTAAGCCAGCAGTTGCCTGACATGCGCGTATTTACCGGGGCACTGGCGACCGAAACCAACACCTTCGGCCCCATGCCCACGGGCCTGGCCTCCTTCAAGGACAGAGGCTACTTCCCGGCTGGGCAGCACCCGGCTGCACTCAACCTGTTTGCCGCCCCGCTGTGGGTGGCGCGTCAAGTCAGCCAGGCCCGCGGCTGGACCCTGATTGAAGGCATGGTCGCCGCAGCGCAGCCAAGCGGCACGGTCACCCGCCACGCTTATGAAACATTGCGCGACGAATTGCTGGCGGACCTGCGCGCAGCGCTGCCACTGGACATGGTTCTGCTTGGACTGCACGGTGCCATGGTGGCCGAGGGTTACCCCGATTGCGAGGGCGACCTGCTGGAACGCGTACGCGCCATCGTCGGCCCCGCCGTGGTGGTCGGCGCCGAACTCGACCCCCATGTCAACCTGAGCCGCACGATGGTCGAGATGGCTGACGTGCTGGTAGCGTTCAAGGAGTATCCGCACACCGACATCGTTGAACGGGCACACGAACTCATCGCGCTGTGCGAAGCCAAAGCGGCAGGCCGCCTTTTCCCGACGCATGCGGTGGCAGACTGCCACCTGATCGTGCCCTTTCACACCACGCGCGACCCGGCCAAGGCGCTGGTGCAGCGCATCCAGTCGCTGGAAGGCCGCGACGGTGTGCTCTCGATCTCCATCGCCCACGGTTTCGCGCACGGTGACGTGCCTGACATGGGCACGAAAGTCCTCGTCTACACCGACGGCAATCAGGCGCAGGCAGGCGCGCTGGCCCTGCAAATTGCCGGCGAGGTCATCGCCATGCGCGACGAACTCGCTGTGCGCTATCCGGCTGTCGACCCGGCATTGGACGAAGCACTGACCTTCGATGGCGGCCCGGTGGTTCTGGCGGACCGCGCAGACAACCCCGGCAGTGGCGCACCCGGTGATTCGACCTTCATCCTGCGTCGTATGGTCGAGCGCGGCATCGGCAACGCGGCCATCGGCCCGATCTGGGACCCGGTCGCCGTGCGCATCGCCTTTGACGCTGGCGTTGGCGCACGCCTCATGCTGCGCATCGGCGGCAAGATTGGTCCCCTGTCTGGCGACCCGCTGGATCTCGACTGCCGCGTCAAGGCACTGAAGCACGACCTCGTCATGACCGGTCTTGCCGGCGCACCCACCCCCGTGGGCGACGGCGCACTGGTCGAAGCCCAGGGCGTCGAGATCGTGCTCATTACCCTGCGCAACCAGGCCATGGATACCGATGTTTTCACGCAGCTCGGCTGTGACCTGGCGTCACGCAAGCTCATCGTGGTCAAGTCGGCCCAGCACTTTCACGCGTCCTTTTCCAAAATCGCCAAAAAAGTGATTTACGTCGGAGCCCCGGGCGCCGCCACACCGCACACCGCAACCCTGCCCTACACCCGGATCCGTCGCCCGATCTGGCCACTTGACGACATCGCTACGCCCAGCCTGTTTTGATCGATCCGACCGATGAAGCACTGCAGCCCCTTCAAATTGCCGCCCAAGTTCGCGATGACGCTGTGCCTGCTGCTCGCCGCCACGGCGCCAGCGTCAGCCCAGACCAGGACACTGCGCTTTGTCGCCCATGCCGACGTCAAGATCCTGGACCCCAGTTTCACCACCGCCTACATCACGCGCAACTTCGGCTACATGGTGTACGACACGCTGTTCGCGCAGGACGCCAAGGGCCAGCCCAAGCCACAGATGGTGGAGAAATACACGACCTCCAGGGATGGGCGGCAGTGGACGTTTACCCTGCGACCTGGACTCAGGTTTTCCGACGGCAGCGCGGTCACAGCGGCCGACGCCGTGGCATCGATCCAGCGCTGGAGCACGCGCGACTCCTTCGGCCCGCCGCTGCGCGCCGCTGGCGCCGAGTGGTCGGTGCTGGATGCGCGCACCTTCAAACTGCAGCTGAAGGAACCCTTCGGCATGGTGCTCGATGCCCTGGCCAAACCCTCGGGCTTCCCGGTCATGGTCATGCCGGAACGGCTCGCCAGATTGCCCACGAGTTCACCGATCAGGGAAGTGATGGGCTCCGGCCCCTTCCTGTTCAAGCGCGACGAATGGGTACCCGGCAACAAGGTGGTTTTTGTGCGCAATCCCGCTTATGTGCCACGCGCCGAGCCTGCGAGCGGTCTGGCTGGCAGCAAGAAGCCGGCTTTCGACCGGGTTGAATGGCTGTACCTGCCCGATGCCAACAGCAGCGTTGCGGCGCTGCAAAAGGGCGAGGTCGATTTTGTCGAGATGGTGCCACCGGACTACATCACACCGCTGCGTTCCGACAACAAGGTGAAACTGCTGCCA
>CAIYMN010000118.1 GCA_903927295.1 uncultured beta proteobacterium
TCGATGGTGCAAACCGAGTTTCTTAAACACGCAGATATGACCGACAAGACAAAGAAAACCGTCTTGCTCGATGAAAACAAGGAACGCACCTATGTGGCGCAATCGGGCTTGATCGCTGGAGCGGCGGGCGGGGCCTTCCCAACCCACAAGACGATCATGAACGTCGTGCCAGGTGAACGCAATCTGAAGGGTGATGCCAAAGAAGTGGTGCTTCGGTTTGAGTCCCCCGAGGTCGGCGGTGTGAAGTTGCAAAAAACCTTCACGCTGAGCCGTGGCGCTTACGCGGTTGCGGTCAAGCACGAGGTGATCAACGTAGGCGCTGTAGCCGTGTCACCGCAACTCTACCTGCAGTTGGTCCGGGACGGCAACAAGCCTGTTGGCGAATCCTCTTTCTATTCCACATTCACTGGTCCAGCGGTCTATACCGAGGCCAAGAAATACGAGAAGGTAGAGTTTGCTGATATTGAAAAGAACAAGGTTGACATCGAAAAGACGGCGGAAAACGGCTATGTGGCGATGGTGCAGCACTATTTCGCCAGCGCCTGGCTGCTCGGCGATGGCATCAAACGCGACCTGTTCATGCGAAAGGTCGACACCAATCTGTATGCAGTGGGCATGATTACGGCCCTGAACGATATTGCACCGGGGGGCAGTAAAACCCTGGAAGCCAAGTTCTTCGCTGGTCCGCAAGAAGAAAAAGTGCTGGAGTCGCTTGCCCCCGGCCTCGAACTGGTAAAGGATTACGGCTGGCTCACGATTCTGGCCAAACCACTCTACTGGCTGCTGGACAAGATACAAAGTTTTATTGGTAATTGGGGTTGGTCGATCATGGCGCTGGTCCTTTTGCTGAAGGCCGCGTTTTACTGGCTCAATGCCAAGGCCTATGCCAGCATGGCGAAGATGAAGGCCGTTAACCCCAAAGTGACCGAAATGCGCGAGCGTCTGAAGGACAACCCGCAACAAATGCAGCAGGAAATGATGCGAATTTATCGGGAAGAAAAGGTCAATCCGATGGGAGGATGCTTCCCCATCATGATCCAGATCCCGGTCTTTATCGCCCTGTACTGGGTGCTTTTGTCGAGCGTCGAGATGCGCAATGCGCCCTGGGTGATGTGGATTCACGATCTGTCGTCCCCGGACCCCTATTACATTCTACCGATTGTCATGACCCTGACCACGGTGCTACAAACCGCGCTCAACCCGGCGCCGCCGGACCCGATGCAAGCCAAAATGATGTGGTTTATGCCGCTCGCTTTCAGTGTCATGTTCTTCTTCTTCCCGGCCGGTTTGGTGCTGTACTGGATTACCAACAACGTGTTGTCGATTGCGCAGCAGTGGGTTATCAATACCCGAATGGGTGTGCCCCCGCAATTCAACCTGCCAAAGTTTTGAGCTGAAGCGTGCTCGCGCGTCATCAGGATCCGATTGCGGCCATTGCCACCGCAGCCGGTCGAGGCGCGGTTGGCATTGTCCGGGTCAGCGGCAAGCAGCTTGAGCCCTTGGTGCAGGCGATCTGCGGGCGCCGACTGCGTCCGCGTCAGGCCAGCTACGGTGCGTTTCTAGATTCTGCAGGGCACGCCATAGATTTCGGCCTGGCGATTTACTTTCCTGCACCGCACTCCTTCACGGGCGAGGACGTGCTGGAGTTGCAGGCGCATGGCGGACCCGTTGTTCTGCAGCTCTTGCTGGCCCGTGTGGTTGAAGCGGGTGCTCAGATCGCTGATGGCGGCAAGCAGCCGCAACTGGCTGGTTTGCGGGTAGCTCAACCGGGCGAATTTTCCGAACGCGCCTTCCTCAACGGCAAGATCGATCTGGCCCAAGCCGAGGCCATTGCGGATTTGATCGATGCCAGCACCGAGGCCGCTGCTCGCGGTGCCTGTCGATCGCTGGCAGGCGCTTTTTCGGGGGAGGTCAATGCATTGCGGGATTGTTTGATCCAGTTGCGCACGCTGGTTGAGGCAACGCTGGATTTTCCGGAAGAAGAAATCGATTTTTTGCAAAAGGCAGATGCCCTGGGCCAATTGACGGGTTTGCAGGAAACGGTGAAGACTGTGCTGCAAAGCGCACACCGGGGAGCGCTTTTGCGCGAAGGCATCAGTGTGGTGATCGCCGGTCAACCCAATGCAGGAAAGTCGTCATTGCTGAACGCTTTGGCGGGCGCTGAATTGGCGATCGTTACCCCGGTTGCCGGGACCACGCGCGACAAGGTACAGCAAACGATTCAGATAGAAGGCGTGCCTGTCCATGTGATTGACACAGCAGGCCTGCGCGAGAGTGACGATGAGGTCGAGAAGGTGGGTATCTCACACGCCTGGGACGCAATTGGAAACGCCGAAGTGGTTTTGTTCCTGCACGACCTGACACGCTCAGACGACGCGGCCTACCGAGCCGACGATGCCGTCATTGCAGGCCGCCTGGCTGAAAACCTGTCAAACAGAATACCGGTCATTGACATCTGGAACAAGGTCGATGTGGTCAACAAGACCGGTCACCGGCCGGGTCTGAACTTGTCCGCGAAAACGGGACTCGGGCTGGACGCTCTGCGTCGCGAGTTGCTGACTCTGGTCGGTTGGCAATCTGCGCCTGAGGGTGTCCACATTTCGCGGCAAAGGCATCTGCAAGCACTGCAACGGGTGCAGGATCACTTGACGGCTGCTCACACGCATCTGGTCGATCTTGCGGGCTCGCTGGATCTGCTTGCGGAAGAACTTCGCCTGGCGCAAAACGCCTTGAGTGAAATTACCGGCGAATATACGTCCGACGATCTCCTGGGTACGATCTTTTCCAAGTTCTGCATTGGAAAATAAACTGTAGCTCAGTGTCCGGAAAAATCCACGAGCGTGAACAGCGGCAAGCCCGAAGCACGCAACTTGTCGGATCCACCAAGCTCCGGCAGATCGACAATGGCTGCACCTTCCATAACTCGGGCACCGAGTCGTTCGAGCAACTTCTTGCCCGCCATCATGGTGCCTCCGGTCGCGATCAGGTCGTCGATCAATAACACGCGGTCACCGGGCTTGACGGCGTCAGTATGGAGTTCAACGGTTGCGCTGCCATACTCCAGCTCATAGGTTTCTTCCACAGTGGTGAACGGCAACTTGCCCTTCTTGCGGATCGGAACGAAGCCGACATTCAATTCGTAAGCCACGACGGCACCGAGAATGAAGCCGCGCGCGTCCAGCCCAGCCACCACGTCCGGGCGCATCTCTGGACCCATGTAGCGGTGCACAAAGGCATCTATCAATACGCGAAACACCTTGGCTTCCTGCAGCAAAGGTGTGATGTCGCGAAACTGAACCCCTGGCGCGGGCCAATCGGGCACGGTGCGTATGTGATCTCTGAGGTATTGATTGACGCTGACGTTTTGCATGGCGCATCGATGAAGGATGGAATCTGTATTGTGCCTCGCGTCCGTGCCGCTCCGGGTTACCGGGTCAGCCGCGCAGCAGTTTTTGCTCAGCCAGTAGCAGCGACTCAGTCTTGCCTGACAGAACCAGCGTGTCACCATCTTCAATCACCGGATCCAGTGCGATGGATACAACTTTTCCGCCTTCACGGCGCAGGCTGACAATGCGGACCTCCGTCGACTGTATGGTCAGGTGACTGATCCGTTTACCGACGCAGGCAGCAGCCACTGGCAGTGTCAAGGACGACAGGCGCTCCTGATGCAGCTCATCGGCCGAGTTGTCGTCCGCACCATGAAAATAGCCACGCAGCAGGTTGTATCGCGCATCGCGCTGACCTTGAACGATGCGCAGCACGCGGCGCATCGGCACGCCAACCAGAGCCAGCGCATGACTGGCCAGCATCAGAGAGCCCTCAATGGCTTCTGGTACCACTTCCGTGGCGCCAGCCTGCTGCAGGGCTTCAAGATCATGGTCATCCTGTGTGCGTACGATCACCGGCACCTTCGGCGCGTGGGCGCGTACATGCGCCAACACCTTCATGGCCGCAGGAACCTCCAGATAGGTAATGACGACTGCACTGGCGCGTGCCAAGCCTGCTGCCATCAGGGCCTGCAGGCGTGCCGCATCACCAAACACAACGGAATCGCCAGCCGCAGCTGCTTGACGCACACGATCCGGATCCAGGTCAAGCGCCATGTAGGGAATGCCCTCAAGGTCAAGCATGCGCGCCAGGTTCTGTCCGCAACGACCAAAGCCGCAAATAATCACATGTTTGTTGACATTGATGGACTTACGGGCAATGGTGGTCATTTGCAGGGACTGCTGCAACCACTCACTGCTGACCAGTTTCATCACGAGGTGGTTGCTGTGCAGGATGATGAAGGGCGTGGCCAGCATGGACAGCACCATGCTCGCGAGGATCGGGTTCAGCAGTGCTGGTGGCACCAATGCATTGCTTTGGGCCAGCGTCAGCAGCACAAATCCGAATTCCCCAGCCTGCGCCAGATACAGTCCGGTGCGCAGCGCTACGCCCGAGGTGGCGCCCAGCGCACGCGCCAGCGCCGCAACCACGGCCGCCTTGAACAGCACGGGCAATGTGACGAGTAACAACACCAGTGGCCAACGTTCCAGAACGAGTCTCCAGTCAAGCATCATTCCTATGCTGATGAAGAACAGCCCCAACAACACATCATGAAAAGGCCGGATATCTGTTTCCACCTGTTGTTTGAACTGGGTTTCCGAGATCAGCATGCCGGCGATGAATGAACCTAGCGCGAGGCTCAAACCGGCCAACTCGGTCAACCAGGCCAAGCCCAGGGTAATCAGCAGCAAATTGAGCACGAACAGTTCTTCACTCTTGCGTCGTGCCACCAGAGTCAGCCACCACCGGATCACATGGGGTCCACCAACCAACAACAGGGCAATCAAAAATGTGGCCTTGATTGCAGCGACAAGCAGCGTACTAATGATCGCTTCACCGGTTGCACTGAGTGCCGGGATCAAGACCAGAAGAGGAACCACCGCGAGATCCTGAAACAGCAATATGCCCATGACGCGCTTGCCGTGCTCAGACTCGATTTCGAGTCTCTCCGTCATCAGCTTCACGACAATCGCCGTGCTGCTCATGGCCAGTGCGCTGGACAAAGCCAATGCGGTTTGCCAACTCATGCCCCACAGTTCTGGGGCCAGAAAGGCCAGACCCCCAGCTGCAACGGTGGCGCCAAGCATGGTCAGCAAAACCTGAAAGAAGCCCAGCCCAAACACATGGTTGCGCATGGCACGCAGTTTGGTCAGGTTGAATTCCAGACCAATGACAAACATCAGAAAGACCACACCGAATTCACCGAGATGGCGCACGCCGTCGGCGTTCTTGGCGACGGCCAGTGCATTGGGTCCGATCACAACACCGACGGCCAGATAGCCCAGCATCGGTGGCAGCTTGAAAGACCGGCAAACGACCACTCCGAGCACCGCTGCCAGCAGGTACAGGAGTGTGAGTTGAAGCGGGCTCATGGTCCGGATACTAGCAAGTCGCGCGGCGATCTATAAAATGATTGCATGACAAGCCCACACACGACGGCCCAAACCAATCGGGCAGAGCAGTCCATTCGATTGGCGCGCGAGACGCTTGATATTGAGGCGGCTGCGGTGCTTGGCCTAAAGCTGCACCTTGATCAGTCGTTTGCGCATGCCGTCGAGATGATGTTGCGTGTCAGCGGCCGGGTGGTTGTCATGGGCATGGGCAAGAGTGGTCATATCGGACGCAAAATTGCCGCCACACTTGCGTCCACGGGAACTCCAGCCATGTTCGTCCATCCGGCTGAAGCCAGCCACGGCGATCTGGGAATGATCAAACCCGTCGATCTTGTGCTGGCAATCTCGAACAGCGGCGAGTCAGAAGAGTTGACGGCCATTTTGCCGGTACTCAAGCGCATGGGCGCGCCGCTGATTGCCATGACCGGCAAGGCCGAATCTACATTGGCGCGCCATGCCGACATCTTTCTTGATTGTGCCGTCGAGAAGGAGGCCTGCCCGCTCAATCTGGCACCGACAGCCAGCACCACAGCACAGCTCGCGCTCGGCGATGCACTGGCGGTTGCCCTGCTCGATGCACGCGGCTTCAAAGCAGAGGATTTTGCCCGGTCTCACCCAGGTGGTGCGCTGGGGCGCAAGCTGCTGACCCATGTCAGCGATGTGATGCGTTCTGGCGACGCCGTTCCCCGAGTCGCACCGCAAGCCAGTTTCAGCGAACTGATGCGCGAGATGAGTAGCAAGGGTCTCGGAGCAACAGCCATCGTGGATGATGACGGCCAGGTGTTGGGCATCTTTACCGATGGTGATTTGCGTCGATTGGTTGAGAAAGGGATTGACCTGCGAACTACGACAGCGCAGCAGGTCATGCATCCCAAGCCCAGCACCGTCGCTCGTGATGCGCTTGCTGTGGAGGCGGCTGAATTGATGGAACATCGTTGCATTACCAGTGTGTTGGTGGTTGATGCGGCGGGGCGCTTGTGTGGCGCTCTCAACAGCAACGACCTGATGCGGGCCAAGGTGATATGACGCCCAGGCTCAATTTCCCTCCAGAACTTTTGCTTCGGGCACAAGGTATCAAACTGGTCTTTTTCGATGTGGATGGCGTACTGACGGACGGCGGCCTTTATTTTGGTGAAACCGGCGAAACAATCAAGCGCTTTCATACGCTTGACGGTCAAGGCCTGAAATTACTCCAACGCGTCGGCTTGACGCCGGCGGTCATCACCGGGCGCGACTCCAAACCCTTGAGATCGCGTCTGGCTGCGCTGGGCATTGAACATGTGCACTATGGAATAGAAGACAAGCGCCCGGCTGCTGAGCAAACGCTGAAGACCTTGGACCTGGACTGGAGTCAGACAGCCGCCATGGGGGACGACTGGCCTGACCTTCCTGTGATGCAGCGCTGTGCCCTGGCTTGCGCTCCGCCTAATGCCCACATCGAGGTGCGGGCGATGGCGCACCATGTCACGCAGAAGCATGGCGGACACGGCGCTGTCAGGGAATTGTGTGATTTGTTGCTGGTTGCCAGCGGCAAGTACGCGACATTGTTGCAGGAAGCTGCGCAGTGATCCATTTCCTGCGCAACGGATGGCAACAGTTGTCGCTCTACCTGCCGGTGGTCCTGATGGGGGTGCTCGCTTTCGGGACTTACTGGCTGGTTCGCAGCACACCCCAACTCTTGCCGGCGGATTCGCCTACGCCGGTTCGCCACGAAGCGGACTACTTCTTGCGCAAATTTTCTGTCAAGACTTTTGACGAAGCCGGGCGTCTGAAAAGTGAAGTGGTCGGAACCGACGCGCGGCACTTCCCGGACACAGATACCCTGGAAATTGACTTTGTTCGAATCCGCTCATTTGGCGTGGGGGGTCGCCTGACCACAGCTACTGCGAGGCGCGCCGTGACGAACGGTGACGCTTCAGAAGTAGAGCTTTTTGGCGACGCTCATGTTGTGCGCGAGGCACTGGTTGATGACACCGGCAATTCTCAGCCACGTGGCGAGTTTCGTGGAGAGTTTTTGCACGCCTTCCTGAAAGCTGAGCGCATCAGGTCGCACAAGCCCGTGGAGTTGATCCGGGGCAATGATCGATTCACGGCAGACAGTCTCGATTTCGACAATAGTGAGCGCGTGCTTCAGCTCAAAGGACGTGTCAAAGGCACACTGTTACCCGTCCCGCATTCGTAGTCCGAGCCAGAGCCGCCCATGTCCAGACTGGTATTCATCACCGGCGCTTCCAGTGGAATTGGTCAGGCACTGGCTTGGCAGTTTTACAGGGAGGGCTATTCGCTGGCTCTGGTGGCGCGCCGGACAGCCGAAATCCAGTCATGGGTTGAAGAGCGCGATATCAACGCGGCGCGTTGTCAGATCTACAGCGCGGACGTATCGATCGCAGAGCGCATAGTCGCTGCCGGGCAGGATTGTCTGGTGCGCCAGGGTCTGCCCGACGTCGTCATTGCCTGCGCCGGAATCAGTGTAGGCGTCGATACTGCCGAGCGTCAGGATATCGCGGTCATCGCCAGAACTTTTGCCGTCAACAATACGGGCACAGCAGCGACATTTCACCCCTTTTTGAGCGCTATGGTCCAGCGCGGGTCTGGTGTTGTGGTCGGAATCAGCAGTGTCAACGGTATCCGGGGGTTTCCCGGGCACGGCGCAAACTGTCCGAGCAAGGCGGCCATGATCAGCTATTGTGAGTGTCTGAGGGGTGAACTACGTGGTACCGGAGTCAAGGTCGTGACGCTCTGCCCAGGCTATATTGATACGCCCTTGACTCAGAAAAATGCTTACAGCATGCCATTCCTGATGCAGGCTGACAAGTTTGCCGCCAGAGCATTTCGTGCAATAGAAGGGGGTGTCAGCTACCGGGTGATTCCCTGGCAAATGGGCGTAGTGGCAAAAGTCCTGCGACTAATGCCAAACAGCTGGTTCGACAAGGCCTTCGCCGGACGACCGCGAAAACCACGCGGCACAATAAATTGAGCTCATGAAAAAAGGGCCTCAAGGGCCCTTTTGTTGATCAGTGAATTCCGATCGGTGCTTAGTAGCTGCTGCGGCCACCGCCGTAACCACCACCGCCGCCACCGCCACTGCGGCCGCCGCCAGCGCCACCACCGTAGCCGCCGCCGCCACTGCGGCCGCCGCCAGCGCCACCACCGTAGCCGCCGCCACCACCACCGCCACCAAAGCCGCCGCCAGTGCGGGGAGGACGGGGTTCCATCGGACGGGCTTCGTTAACCACGAGACCACGACCGCCGTATTGTTGACCGTTCATACCGCTGATGGCGGCTTGCGCCTCAGCATCGCTGCCCATTTCCACAAAGCCGAAACCTTTGGAGCGACCGGTATCGCGCTCCATCATGACCTTGGCGCTGGTGACGGTGCCGTGTGCAGCAAAAGCTTGCTGCAGGTCTTCGTCACGGAAAGTGTAGGGCAGATTGCCCACGTAAAGTTTGTTGCCCACGAAAGGACTCCTCAAAATGACTCAAAACGCGATGGAGTCCAAAACCGCAATTAACCCGCAATCAACAAACCAATGTAGACTTAAAGCAGACGCGAAACTGACAAACACCGCAAACTTGCACAACCTTTTTTCGGCAATGCCGGTGCATTATGCGTCAAGTTTTATATTTTCACAAATATTTTTGCCAAAGACGAAAAACAGTGCTAGTGATTTCTACCAGTTCGCCTCCCGTTCTGGTGAAGCGCTGATTTTGTGAATGGACAGGTCGGCCCCATCGTATTCTTCTTCCTGGCTCAGGCGCAAACCCATGGTTGCCCTAAGCAGGCCGTAAATAAGTAGACCTCCAGCCAAGGCCCAGATCACGCCCAAGGCGGTGCCAATGAGCTGAGCGCCCAATGTGATGCCACCCAGGCCACCCATTGCCTTGCTGCCGAAAATTCCTGCCGCCACGCCACCCCAAGTGCCACACAAGCCATGCAGGGGCCAGACGCCAAGTACGTCGTCAATCTTCCATTTGTTTTGCGTCAGGGTGAACATGAAGACGAAGATGCCACCGGCCACGGCGCCGACGACCAACGCGCCCAGCGGGTGCATCAAGTCAGAGCCAGCACATACCGCCACCAGCCCCGCCAAGGGACCATTGTGCACAAAGCCAGGGTCATTCTTCCCCGCAATCAAGGCAGCGAGGGTGCCGCCTACCATGGCCATCAGCGAATTGACCGCCACCAGGCCGGAGATTTTGTCCAGGGTCTGTGCACTCATGACGTTGAAGCCAAACCATCCGACCGTCAAAATCCAGGCACCCAGCGCGAGAAAAGGAATGCTGGATGGCGGATGCGCGGAGATGGCGCCATCCTTGCGGTAACGGTTGCTTCGGGCGCCCAGCAGGATAACGGCCGGCAGGGCAATCCAGCCGCCAAGTGCATGGACCACCACGCTGCCGGCAAAATCATGAAACTCCGCGCCTGTGGCTGTCTTGATCCAGGACTGAACGCCGAGGTGCCCATTCCACGCGATGCCTTCAAAAATCGGGTAAATCAGGCCAACGATGACGGCGGTGGCAATCAGCTGCGGCCAGAACTTGGCGCGCTCCGCAATGCCTCCCGAGATGATGGCAGGAATCGCTGCGGCAAAAGTCAGCAGGAAGAAGAACCTGACCAGTTCATAGCCGTTCTTGCCAGCCAATTGCTCGGCGCCGACAAAGAAACTGGTGCCGTATGCTACGCTGTAACCGATCACAAAATAGACGACCGTTGAGACCGAGAAGTCGACCAGAATCTTGACCAGGGCGTTGACCTGGTTCTTGCGGCGGACGGTGCCAAGCTCCAGAAATGCAAACCCAGCGTGCATGGCCAGCACCATGACGGCGCCCAAAAGAATGAACAGGGTGTCCGAGCCCTGTTTTAGTGCTTCCATGAAAACCTCTTTGAATGAAATGAGTTGTATTGGTGCGTAAACGCGGTTAATGTCATTAACGCACCAAACTAAAGCAAAAAACGCGCCAAAAGCGATCGTTATCCAGGATTGTGCAGCACCTCGTCGCGGTTGCCAATGACATCGCCAATAGCAGCGCTGGTTACTGGAGGCGAAGGTGTTTGCCGAGCGAGGGCAGGGTTGATATACTGCAACCGCGCCGATTTGCCACAGCTTGCGGGCGCTTAATAAGTTCAGCTAAAGACGTTTGCCAACCCCGGCTCCGCCTTTAGCGCCGCCGGGTTTTTTATTTGATGATTGCCGCGCCACAGTCGATGCACTTTGCCGCCGCCTTGCCTTTGCAAAGCGGCGCGCAGATTCGTGACTACGCTTTGAGTTTCGAGACCTATGGCAGGCTCAACGCCGACAAATCGAATGCGGTACTGATCTGTCACGCGCTCAATGCGTCGCATCACGTGGCGGGACTCTACGCCGGGCAGGACAAGTCCGAAGGCTGGTGGGACAACATGATCGGCCCGGGCAAGCCACTGGACACGGACAAGTTCTTTGTCATCGGTGTCAATAACCTTGGCTCCTGCTTTGGCTCCACCGGGCCGATGCACGTCAATCCCGACAACGGGCGGGTTTACGGCGCTGATTTCCCGGTCGTTACGGTGGAAGACTGGGTCAATGCGCAGGCTCGTTTGCTCGATGCGATGGGAATCGCAACATTGGCAGCCGTGATGGGCGGCTCCTTGGGCGGCATGCAGGCCTTGAGCTGGACGCTGCAATATCCGCAGCGAGTGCGTCATGCGGTTGTCGTGGCGAGCGCCCCAAATCTGACTGCCGAGAACATCGCCTTCAACGAAGTGGCACGTCGTGCCATCGTCACCGATCCGGATTTTCATGGCGGCCACTTCTATGACCACGGCGTGATCCCCAAGCGTGGTCTTCGCATTGCCCGCATGATCGGCCACATCACCTACCTCAGTGACGACGTGATGAACGAAAAGTTTGGACGGCAACTGCGCTCGACCCTGGGACACGAGACCACCGCCACAAGCGTGGAGGCCTATCTCTACAGCACCCAGGAAATTGAGTTCCAGATAGAGAGCTATCTGCGCCACCAGGGTGACAAATTCGCGGAGTACTTTGACGCCAACACGTATCTACTGATCACGCGCGCACTCGACTACTTCGACCCGGCTCGTGACCACGGGGGTGATCTCAGTCAGGCCCTGGCGCGTGCCAGCAGCAAGTTCCTGCTGGTGAGCTTTACCACGGACTGGCGCTTTGCGCCTAAACGCAGTCGTGAGATTGTCAAGGCCCTGCTGGATAACCGACGCGACGTTAGCTACGCCGAAATTGACGCGCCCCATGGACATGATGCATTTCTGCTGGACGACCCTCGGTATCTCGGTCTGGTGCGATCCTATTTTGATGGCATGTTCAAAGAGATCGCAGCATGAGTGATTCAGCCACGATGGAAACCATTGCACGACTGGTGCCACGGGGTTCGCGTGTGCTTGACCTGGGTTGTGGCGACGGCGCGATGCTGGCTTACTTGCAAGAAGCGCGCGGATGCACAGGGTATGGCATCGAGATTGACGACACCAATGTGCTGGCATGCACCCAGCGCGGGGTGAACGTGATTCAGCTCAATCTGGATGAAGGCCTGTCCCTGTTTGACGACGCTTCCTTTGATATCGTTCTGCAAATCGACACTTTGCAACATTTGCGCAACGCTGAAGTCATGCTGCGCGAAACCGTGCGGGTCGGTCGCATCGGTGTTGTCGCGTTTCCCAATTTTGCGCACTGGCCAAATCGCCTGAGTGTGCTGCGTGGGCGCATGCCGGTCACGCGGCGTCTGCCTTACCAGTGGTACGACACTCCGAATATTCGCGTTGGTACGCACGCCGATCTGGCTGTGCTGGCGCTGCGCAGCAAGCTGCGCGTGCTTGACAGTTTTGGGATCGAGAACGGCAAGACCATCCGATTTGCACCCAATCTGCGTGCCGGCACTTCGGTCTACACCCTGTCGCGCTAAGCGGCTTTGGTTTCCGAATCAACGTCGGCCAGGAAGTCGGCGGATTGCAACTCACTGGCGAGGTTATTGCCGGCCATCGGATTGGCGTAGATCTCACGAAAGGTCGCCACCATCTCGGCCAAGGGCAGATCGTTGAAAGTACCGCGCTGTCGCACGTACTCCATGTGGCGGTTGCCAGCGCGATCGAACGCGTGGTAGATCGAATCGTGGACACCATCAAATTCGAGTGGCAGCAAACCAAACTTCTCGCACAGCTCGATATTGAAGGCCGGTGTGGCTTTGCGCCAGGCGCCGTCCAGCCACAGGTCGGCGTAGCCATGCCAGGCAAAAACATCGGTTTTCATGGCCTGGCGCAGCCGCTCGGTGGCCAGATGATTGCGCACGTCGGCAAACCCGAGGCGCGCCGGAATGCCGGCGGCGCGGCTACTTGCCGCCAGCAGGGCTGCCTTGTTGACGCACCAGCCATAGCCTGTTTCCAGTACCGTACTGGCGGTCATGCCGAACGGTGACAGATCGATGCGGTAGGGGTCGTAGCGAAAGCCGTCACGCACCGCGTAATAAAGGGACACTGCACGCTCACGCTCGGTGTCGCCCTTGGCGTGCAGCTGTGTGAAGGCCCGAACAGCTGGATGATCGCTGTCGATCAGGGCTGTTGGCGTGAGCGTAGCGGGGTCGGGCAGTGTCGGATTCATGCAAGGATTCTAAGCACGGTATATTGGAACCCATGATCAAGGATTTTCATCATGACACGTTCCGACGCGATTGAGTTGGCGCTGGCACAGTTCGACTCGGGCGAGTTTCGCCAGACGCTGGCGCGACGCATTGCCATCGCGACCGAGAGCCAGAACCCGCAGCGCGCCACCGAGCTGGGCGCCTACCTCGACGCTGAATTGCGCCCAACTCTGCAGGCGATGGGTTTTACCTGCCAGACCCTGACGCATCCACAGGCCCAGGCACCGTTTCTATTTGCCGAGCGGATCGAAGAGGCCAACCTACCCACGGTTTTTGGCTATGGTCACGGCGACGTGATCCGGGGCCAGGAGACCCAATGGCAAGAAGGTTTGTCACCCTGGCACTTGATCGAGCGCGACGGCCGTTGGCATGGTCGCGGCATAGCCGACAACAAAGGCCAGCACTCGGTCAATCTGCAGGCGCTGGCCAACGTGCTGCAAGCGCGGGGCAAGCTCGGCTTCAACGCCAAACTGTTGATTGAAATGGGTGAGGAGGTCGGTTCCCCCGGCTTGCGCGGCTTGTGTGAGGAGCATAAGGATCTGTTTCGGGCAGACGTCATGATTGCCTCGGACGGTCCACGCCTGCGTGCCGAGCGTCCGACCGTGTTCCTGGGCTCGCGCGGTTGTCTGAACTTCGATCTGATCATCCAGGCGCGTCAAGGCCCTCATCACTCGGGTAACTGGGGCGGACTGATTTCGAACCCCGGCATTCAACTGGCGCACGCCATTGCCAGCATCGTTTCAAGTAGCGGGCAAATCCGCATTCCCGAATGGCTGCCGGCCGAATTGCCAGAGGTCGTGCGTCGGGCGCTGGCTGACTGCGAAGTCGATGGTGGCGAGGATGGCCCCAGCATCGAGCCACTCTGGGGTGAGCCCGGCCTGACGCCGGCTGAGCGGGTTTTTGGCTGGTGCTCGTTCGAAGTGCTGGCCTTCAAGGTCGGCAATCCGGAGGCTCCTGTCAACGCCATACCCCCGCGTGCCTGGGCGCGATGCCAACTACGCTTTGTCGTCGGCATCGATCCGCACAACATCATGCCAGCCTTGCGTCGCCATCTGGATCGCCAGGGCTTTGCGATGGTGCAGATCGAGTCGGTGCGCACCGAGATGTCCCAAGCCACACGCCTGGATCCCGACAATCCCTGGGTGCAGTGGACACTCCAGTCCATAGCAGCCAGCAGTGGGAAGAAGCCGGCTCTGCTACCCAATCTGGGCGGCTCCCTGCCGAACGACATTTTTGCCGACATCCTGGGTTTGCCCACGATCTGGGTGCCTCATTCCTACCCGGGCTGTTCGCAGCACGCGCCCAACGAGCATCTGCCGCCAGCTCTGCTGCGCGAAGCCCTCTGCATCATGACCGGCTTGTACTGGGACATGGGCGCCGGCAACACGCCGCACCGTTCCCCGGCCAATTAGCAAGGAGATTGCAAACCATGAACACGAAATTCAAGAGTCATTGCCAAGTCTCGGATCTCTCCGATTCTCAGGACTTTCTTACCCAGATACGCCACCAACTGCACCGCAATCCCGAGCTTTCTTTCAAGGAGATGGCTACAGCGGAACTGGTGGCAATGCGCCTTGACGAATGGGGCTATGAGGTCACGCGCAACATCGGTGGACACGGGGTGGTTGGTTGCCTGCGACACGGTGAGGGCACGCACAGCGTCAGTCTGCGCGCCGATATGGACGCGCTGCCCATCATGGAGGAAAACAGCAGCGCACACGCCAGCAAGAACGCCGGCGTCATGCACGCCTGTGGTCATGACGGCCACACCACGATGCTGTTGGGTGCCGCGCGTCAGCTGGCAAAGACCCGAAATTTTTCCGGCACCATCAACCTCGTTTTCCAGCCGGCAGAAGAAGCCGGGCGCGACAGTGGCGCACAACGCATGATTGCCGACGGCCTGTTCGAGCGCTTTCCCTGTGACGCCATCTTCGGTCTGCACAACCACCCCGGCTACCCGGTGGGCACTTTCATGTTCGGCAGCGGGCCCTTCATGTCCGCATCCGACAGGGTGTTCATCACTATCCACGGTCGCGGCGGTCATGCGGCGCGTCCGCACATGACAGTCGATCCGATCCTGATTGCCGGCAGTCTGGTGATGGCGCTGCAAAGCGTGGTGTCACGCAACATCGATCCGACGCAGACCGCCATCGTGACGATCGGTTCTCTCAATTCCGGCATTGCATCCAACGTCATTCCCGAGAGCGCAAGCATGAGCCTGAGTGTGCGCTCCTTCAACGCCGAAGTACGCGTGCGCCTGCAGCAACGCATCACTGAACTGGTGACGCTGCATGTGCAGGGTTATGGCGGCACGGTCCAGATCGACTACGAGCAGGGGTATCCGGTGCTCGTCAACAGCGTGGCGGAAACCGCTTTTGCGCTGCAAGTGGCCTCCGAACTGGTTGGAGCGGAGCACACGGTTTACCCATTCGGACCAGTGACCGGCAGCGAGGACTTTGCCTACTATCTGCAGCACAGACCGGGCTGTTTCCTGCGCCTTGGCAATGGCGAAGACAGCGCCATGGTGCACAACGCCAGATACGATTTCAACGACCAGAACCTCACCGTAGGCGCCGCGTACTGGACACGACTGGCAGAACGATTTCTGGCCCAAGCCTGAGGCTCCGGGTATTCACTGATGGTTCAGGTCCGACGCGACCGTACACTTGTGTACTGAATTTGGCAGGCCTGGAGAATTCCAAGAAATGACGCACTTCTTTGTCATCACCGTTCCTTTGCTGGGCCTCTTCCTGCTCTTTGTGACATGGTACGGCGGCAAGGGCAAGCCGCTGCGGCCCGATGAAATCGAGGCTTTCTTCAACGCCCTGGGAA
>CAIYMN010000119.1 GCA_903927295.1 uncultured beta proteobacterium
ACAGGACGAACTCGCCTTGGTGCAGGCTGCATTGGCCGATGCCACCGGCGTTGCCAACCCTGCACTGCAGAGCCTGGCAGGAAACGCGAATGTGCTTCCGGTTAATCTGCAGTCGCTGACGCACTGGCTGGCTGAAGTTTCGGAGAAAAATCTGCAGCTTGGCATGCAAAGCGCCGCAGTGCAAGTGGCGCAACAAGAAGTAGCCAAATACAGCAAAGCGGCCGCGACAACGCTGGACCTGGTGGCGCAGGCCGGACGTGATCAGCTCAGCGGCAACGGCAACTTTGGCTCGGCCAGCAACACGGCCAGTCAGCAAATGATCGGCTTGCAACTGAACCTGCCGCTGTACACCGGCGGTTACCGCAATGCCAAACAGGAAGAGGCGCTGCGCTTGCAGGACAAGGCATCCGCTGAACTGGAGCGAGCGAAACAGCAGATCAGCCAGCAAACGCGCGCCGCCTGGCTGGCGCTGCAAACCGGCAATGCCCGCCTGCTGGCCCTCGCGGAGTCGCACCAGGCCAGCGCCGCCAGACTCGACGCCACCCGGCTCGGACGCCAGGTCGGTGACCGCACCACGCTCGACCTGCTGCAGGCCGAGACCGACGCCAGCAGCGCCACGCTGGCCCTGCTGCAAGCACGCATCGAGTTGCTGATCAACCAGTTGCGACTGCACGCTTTGGCTGGGCAACTGAACGAGCCGGCACTGCAGGGCGTCAATGCGCTGTTGCAGCGCTGAACACCATCCATCTCAACGGGAGAATCTCATGAGTGAAAAATCCATTACGGTTGAACTGACGCAGCAGGAGGACTACCGCTTCGATATCAACTTTGGCGCAGGTATCCCTGTGCTCACTGGGGACGAGCCGGTACCACTGGGTACCGGACAGGGGCCATCCCCGGTTCAACTGCTGTGTGCCGCCGTTGGCAACTGCCTGAGTGACTCGCTGCTCTTTGCCCTGCGCAAGTTCAAGCAGGCACCGGATCCGATCCGCTGTAGCGTGCAGGCCAGCGTTGGACGCAATGCGGACGCCCGCATGCGCGTGCTCGAGATGACAGCCACGCTCACCCTGGGCGTTCCAGCCGCACAGCTGGAGCATCTGGATCGTGTTCTGTCCCAATTCGAAGCGTTCTGCACCGTAACCCAGAGTGTGGGCCAGGGTATTCCCATTGCCGTTCAGGTGTTCGATAGCACTGGCGCTCGCCTGAAATAGTCATCACTTGAGTATCAATCTCGGTCCTTTGGCTTTTCAGGCCAGCCACCTGCTCTTGCTGGTTTCCATGATGGTTGCGGCCATCGTGGGTCATCTGGTCGGCAGGCCTAACCGTGTTGGCATCAGCAACGTGTTGCTCGACATGCTGCTGGCTGCGATGCTGGCGGCCCGTATTGTTTTTGTCGCACTCTGGTTTGATCAGTACCGTGATGCACCATGGTCTGCTTTGGACATTCGGGACGGTGGGTTCAATTCATGGGCGGGCCTTGCCGCCGCGATGGCAGTGGCCATCTGGCACGCATCAAAGCGCCCCGAACTGCGCAAGCCACTGAGTCTGGGCATGCTCGCAGGCATGCTTGCGTGGACCATGTCCGGTGCACCCGGCACGCTTGGCATGGGCGCCCAGACGGCGCTGCCGGCGGTCGAATTGAAGACGCTGGCGGGTCAAACTGCAAGCTTGGCAGCGCTATCCCACGGTAAGCCGATGGTGGTCAATCTATGGGCAACCTGGTGCCCGCCATGCCGTCGCGAAATGCCAGTGTTGGCAGAGGCTCAGCAGCGCCAAGCTGGCGTTACGTTTGTGTTCGTCAGCCAGGGTGATGACGCAGCCAAGGTTCAGCGCTACCTGAGCAGTTCGCAACTAAAACTTGAAAACGTCCTGATTGATTCCGGCAGCGAACTGGGCCGTGCCGTCGGATCAACCGCCTTGCCAACCTCCCTGTTTTATGACGCCAGCGGGAATTTGGTGAACAGCCACGTGGGAGCATTGTCCGCTGCCACGCTGGCCGACAAACTGGTGGCGCTTCGGTAGGCGGGGAATCAAGTGCTGGCAAATAGACAATAACCCGCGGCTTGCACATGCCTGCTCAGCCACCATCGCGAACGACGCGACAGGATGCAATGTCAAACGACACTGCGCCAATTGTCAGCGCGGTCTGATCCCGCAACCCCGCTGCAAAGTTCACGAAGCGCTCCACATCGGCGAAGTTGCTGGCCAGCCCCATGGACACACGGATCGCACCAGCGCTCTTGCCACCACGGTCCTGCATGGCATGCAGAAAACGTTGCAGATTGATGTCCGCGCCTGCTTCGGCAAGGCCTGCACGCATGTCGTCTTCGCTCAGGTCTTCGGCAGTTTCACCGGCTCCCGGGTTGCAAAAACAACCGGTACGCAGCGAGATGTTCTCCTGTGCTGCCAGTTCTTCAACGCGGCGATAGTCAACAAGGTGACCTTGCGGGTCATACAAATTCAGCGTGACTGTGGCGCCGCGTTCGATCATGTCGGCTGGACCATAGAGACGCACCATGGGTCGGCCGTTGCTGTGGCGCAATGCCATTAGCTGCTTGATCAACCAGTCTGTCAGGCAATGAATCCGTGTTTGGATGGTCTCCATGCCAACCTTTTGCAGGTGCTTCAGGCCGATTTCCACAGCTGGAATGCTCAGGTAGTTCAGCGTGCCGTCTTCAAAGCCGGCTTCGCCGCCGGACAGCACATGCATGCGCCCCTGCACCGTCGCAAAGTTGACCGTACCGCCGCCAAACCAGGGGCGGCGCAATGACTTGAGCGTTTCATTGCGCACCAGCAGGCAGCCCACCCCGGTGGGATAGCCAAACATCTTGTAGAAAGACATCACTACGAAGTCGGGCGAGACGGCGCGCAGGTCCAAGCGGTTGCTGGG
>CAIYMN010000120.1 GCA_903927295.1 uncultured beta proteobacterium
AACTTCAATCCCATGATGGTGGCGTTGATCGTGGCCGGCGAGGTACCACGATCGACCAGGTGCAACTGAAAGCGCCGCAGTTCCTCCGCAGTTGCGGTGTTAGGTGATCGTTTTAGATATGCCGCCAACTTGCGCACGGCGCGGATATAGGCGGTCTGAGTCTTGTCGCACAGCTTGCGCATTCGCATGTCCTCGATCATGCGTTGACGTAGTGGCGAGACGGCTGGACTTGATGGTTCCATGGTGGTGCTCCTGTTGTAAACGAGGCCGATTGCCCCGGTACACAACATAGCCACGAACTCGCCCTGCGACAAAAACCAATACCGCTTCGAAGCTACTTACCGCGCGAGCGGTTTCGTCCATGTGCCCCAAGGAGTCGGTGAGCAAAGTCAGGACCGGCCGATCGCGGCCCCGGTCCCGGATGCCAAAGCAGTCGCACAGATTACGGGTTTGTTTTCCTTGACCTGTCAGGCTGCAGGGCAGCGTTAAGAGTCAGCCCCCACGGTCAGCTTACAGGCCGTCCATCCTAGCGTGGTTCCAGAGTGGTCATGGTGATGGGTGAGACGCAGGCCAGCTCAGCGGCATCGTTGTGCATGTCAATTTGCCAGACCTGAGTTTTGCGACCCAGATGCACTGGCCGGGCAACACCGGTGACCCAGCCGCTGCTCGTGCTGCGGATGTGATTGGCGTTGATGTCGAGTCCGACGGCGCGGTGATCAGGCGGACTGGAGAATGCTGCGCCACAGGAACCCAGGGTTTCTGCCAACACCACGCTCACGCCACCATGCAGAAAACCATAGGGTTGGCGCGTCCGGTGATCCACTGGTACCCGCGCCCGGATGAAGTCATCGCCGACTTCCAAAAACTCTATGCCGAGCCGGGCCACCGTTGTATCGACATGAGCCGCCTGCAGCGTTTCTATTAAGAAGGATTGTTTCCAGATACGCATTCAGGCTTCAATTCGGGAGGTTGCTTTATTCTAAAGAGAAGGGCAATTTCCAGAATCGATGCAGCCGCGTACGCCAAATTCCCTTCCATTTCAAGTCAATCGATGAGTGGTCTTGACCGGCAATGTGTGCTGAAGCAGGATGAAACTCCTGGTTTTCGAGCATGATGCTATGGTGGCTGTTGGTTGGAAGGAACCGGGCAGACTTAGTATGAGAAGAAGGAACAATGCAAGGGCATCATCATCGTGCTGCCGCAGATGGGCCAACTGTAGCAAGGATCGCTTGAGGGAGAACGCTTTGCGAAATCTAATCTTGAAGACCTCCGTAAGTTGTACGGCAATGGCGGTCATATTCCTGGTTGCAATTTCATCTGCCCTGGCCCAGGAGGCGCGCGGTACGACCCCCGTAGACCACTGGGGAGAAGGCGGTCCTTCAGTTGAGGCCGCACGCGTTGTGGTTCGTTCCGCCGCTGAGTGGTTGGCAAGCGGAGTCGATAGCTGGTTTGGGAATAAGTCATTCAGCGAGGGCGGGAAGGTCAGCGATGGTCAGATCGGTTTGAACTTGTACAGCCGTCAGGGTCAAGGAATGGACACGCCCGTCCGGTTCAACGCACGTTTCAGGTTGCCAAACCTGGAGACGAGAACGTATCTGTTCACTGGTCATGACAATTGGAATGGGCTGATCACAGACAAACCCGCAGCATTCGCCACGAAGCAGCAAATGTTGCAGCCTGACAATGCTGCGGACCAAGCATTTTTTGCCGGCATAGGACGGTTTGCGGGTGAGTCAACCGATATGCGCATCGGATTCAAGGGTGGTTTGACGCCATTTGCACAGGTCAGATATCGACGCCAATGGCTGCCTACGACCGACGATCAATTTGAGTTTGGCGAAGCTTTCTTTCTGACGAGGGCCGATCATCTCGGATCATCAACCACGATGTCCTACCAGCACCAGTTTTCACCTACATTGGTTGCTCGCTGGCTCAACGCAGTGACCGTTACACAGGTTGATCCCAATGTCGAATGGAGCGGAAGTCTGGGCGCCTATTGGTCGATGGGGCAGCAACGACTGCTGTCACTGGAAATTCTTGCCAGCAGCAAGCAAAACACAGGCGTTGCGCTTACAGACCATGGGGTACAGGTTCGCTGGGAGCAACCTGTGGACCACGACAGACTGACGGGCGAATTTATTGTGGGGCACTTCTGGCCTCAATCGGTTGATGCAAACGCCCGCTCCACGGCTTGGGCCTTCGGTGCTGGTCTGAAGATGAGTTTCTAAGAGTCAACCGAGGTAGGCCCAAAAAGCGATCCTGCGTATGCCGATCAACACTGCCAACGGCGCAAGGCGAGACTGGACCTATCGAGCGAGACGTACTTCAGCACCGCAGCGTTAAGAGCCGCTCACGACAGGCCGGTTACTGGCAGTCCAATTCCAGCGCTTTTCAGCGCCGCCTTTGATGGCTACGGCTATCGGCGCGGCGACTTGTTCAGATGCTAGCGGCCATAGACAGGATCTACTTCTTCCTAGCCCGTATTGGGGCCGCTCGCTCTTCGAGTGCTGCGGCCTTTTCGTCCCGGCCGGTCTGACGGTACACCGAGGCCAAAACTTCAAGCGTAGATGCGCTATCAGGGGGCTTAGGAAGCAGTAGCCCAGACATGTCGTTCCAAATTTCCAATGCCCGTTGGCAAAGTTGCTCGGCCTGTTCAAGAGAACCCTGCTTGGCATACAGCGACGCGAGATTGGTGAGGATGATGGCCATGGCGGACTTGTCTGGATCGGGGTCCTTTTCACAAATCGCCAGAGCGCGTAGGTACATAGGTTCGGTCTGATCAGATAAACCCAATGCATCGCAGGCCTCAGCCAAATTGTTCAAGCATGTTCCAACCAATGGATCGTCTGGGCTATGTGTCTTCTCTGCAATGGCCAGTGCGCGCTTGTACAGTGGTTGTGCCTGATCAAATTGCTTCAGGGCGTAATGTTCAATCGCCAGACTGTTGAGCAGAACAGCAATGTCGGGGTGATCAGGTTTGAGTTCTTCTTCTGCCAACTGCAGAGCTTGACTCGCGAGAATGATTGCTTCGGCATGTCTGCCCTTCTTGGAGAGGGACTCAACCTTTTTGGCGAGCCTCATCCATTCGCTACCAATGGCGGCGGAGACACTGAATCTCCAGAACGCCAAGACACCAGCAAGCCCCGGTATCGCTGGCTCGTCCTCGACACCCCATTGGGACAGGTCAACTTCGTGGATACGGCTAATACCCATCTCGCGCAGCCAGGAAAAGCAGGTGTCCGCCTTGGCGAAATACCGGGTCTGCTTGGTGCGGTTGGCGACTGTGAATGTCTTGTTGATTTCCACATAGAGCCCGTCCGCCGATGCCACGACGCGGACGTGGTTGATCGCACCTGCGTCAGCAAGCGTTCTCGCGCTTTCGATTTGCAATGGCTTCATGTTCATGCATCCAATATATGCTATTTCGGATGCATTTATAGTAGCATAATGCATCCAACAAACATATTTTTGGTTGAATTATGACACTACTGCAAATCAATCCACGGCGACGATTCCTGAATGCGTCAAAGGCCCGGGTCTCAGAGGGGAAGCAATTGGTCGCCCATCGGCTCAAGGATCACTTTGGCGAACTTGCGCTGGAAGACCTTGTGGTTTTGCGCCACGACTTTTCAATTTGGATGAGGGTCGATGTGCAGGCCGAGATTGCACGCCACTTTTCTCAGAGACCTGAACATCAGTTTTCAGGCGCCCGATTGACCAGCGATAGTTTGGATTTTCGCTTCCCTCATCTTTTGGAAGATGGGGACGGAGCCATTGCTGTGGCGCCTCCCGTGTACTCTTTGATTGACCTTGGTGATGGAGAGACGGCCCAGACCCTGCTTCGTGGACTATGGCTGGATACGCAGGATGATGTTCCCTATGTTGTCATGATGGAACTCTGTACGCAGCGATTCAATCAAGAGCTACGTGTCGAGATTGCGGTGCCGCCTGGCATTGAATCCAGAAAATTTGCACAAACACTGCTGGAGTGTTTGATAAGGGCAGGTGACGAAGCGAAGACGCATCGTGGTCGCGTCTTGCTTGCCCACGATGAGACAAGCCCTGAATCCATCGACTTTCGACGTCTGCCGATCACCCCCATTGGTTGGGACGACGTCGTTCTTGATGAACGTACTATTGATTTGTTCAACCGGAACACTTTGGGATTCATCAAGCAAGCCCAAGCACTATCGAAACTGGGGTTTTCTAGTCGCAAGGGAATTTTGCTTTATGGACCTCCTGGTACTGGGAAAACATCACTGATTCGCTGCTTGGTCAGTCAACTCGAAAGCTACACCAGATTCATCCTGACCCCGGACAATTTGTCCCACCTGACCGAGATCATGCAGGCTGCAAGAAAGATGTTGCCCGCCCTTGTGGTTATCGAGGATGTGGATCTGATCGCGGAGGACCGGGGAAGAAGCGGACCTGGACAGGCAGGTTTGTTAAATTGTCTGCTCAACGAGATGGATGGCTTATC